>CAZEQQ010000188.1:0-5705 GCA_964514425.1 uncultured archaeon | reverse complement strand
GTACTAATGCAAATCATTAGTCTCGTATACATAGTTTATAATATGTGGAAAGAAAGAAGAAAGAGTGGTATAAAATTAAAAAAGAAAGAGTTTAAAGGTTATATTGAAGATCTTGAAACTTCTCTGTAGTTTTGAGTCACAAATCTTTTTAAAACATTATCTTCTGTATCAACCTTTAATTTTTTAAACACTATAGTTAAGATATATTTGCCCTTTAAAATTTGAATTTTAGGTGCTAATGGTGATGAGATAATGCCTAGAAAGTTATATATTCCTGGTCCAACTGATATAAGTAAAGATGTGTTAGACGCACAAACTAAACCTATGATAGGTCATCGACACAAAGACTTTACTGCTCTTTATACTAGTGTTATTGATAAACTAGTTGAATTCTTCAATACTAAACAACATATTACAGTTTTTACCGCTTCTGGAACTCTCCTTATGGACGTTGCAGTTCGTAATCTTATTCGTCCTGGTAAGAAAGCTCTTTGCTGTGTTAATGGTTCATTTTCCAAAAGAATGTATGAAACTGTTTTAGCTTGTGATAAAGAAGCTGATATGATCGACATTGAATGGGGAAAAGCTCCTACTCCTGAACTTATTGAGGCAAAATTGAAAGAAGGAGAATATGACATTGTTACTTTAGCTCACAATGAAACAAGTACAGGTGTTAAAGCTGACTTAACCAAAATTGGAGAGATGTTAAAAACTTACCCAGAAACTTTCCTAGTAGTTGATGCTGTATCAAGTTTAGCTGGAGATTCTATTTATCCTGAAAGAGACAATACAGATTTTATCTTTGCTTCAACACAAAAAGCTTTCGCACTTCCACCTGGTTTAGCAGTGGCTATAGTTTCAGAAAGAGCTTTGACACGTGCACGTGATGTCCCCGGAAGAGGTGGATATACTGATTTAGTCGAAATGATAGACTTTTATGCTAAAAGGAATCAAACTCCCTCTACCCCCGCAATTTCCTTACTTTATGCGATGGAAGCACAACTTATAAAAATGTTAGCTGAAGGATATGAAAATATTTACAAACGTCATCTAGCAATGGCAGATTTAACTCGCAAATGGGCTATAGAAAAAGGTTTTGAGATGTTCCCAGAGCCAGGGTATGAGTCTGTTACTGTTTCAACTATTAAGAACACCAAAGAACTAAGTGTTAGTGAGTTAAACAAAGCTTTAGCTGAAAGAGGTATGGAAATAGCAAATGGATATGGCAAATTAAAGGATGTTACCTTTAGAATTGGACATATGGGTATTCATACTGTTGAATCCATTCAAGAACTTCTCAACAATATTAATGAAATCTGGAATTTATAAGAAAGGTGAAAAAAATGCCCAAAGTCATTTTAACAGATAAATTAGATCAAATTGTCGTTGACAAATTAACCGAAGCAGGTTTTGAAGTAAAAGTAGCATGGGATCTTCCAAAAGAAGAAATTCCTAACATCATTTGTGAATATGATGGAATTGTCATTCGTTCTGCTACGAAAATGAAAGGAGAGCTCCTCGAAAAAGCTACTGCTATGAAAGTTATTGTTCGTGCAGGTGTTGGTCTTGACAATGTTGATGTAGAAACAGCAATGAAAAAAGGAATTAAAGTTTTTAATACTCCTACTGCTACAACCAACAGTGTAGCTGAATTAGCTTTAGCCTTAATCATGTCTTCTTCTAGAAACGTTGTGAAGGGTACTATGAAAGTTAGAAGTGATCCCGCATCATATAACAAATTCAAGAAAGAACTCTTTGCTAACGAAATAGACGGAAAAGTGTTAGGTATTATAGGTACAGGAAACATCGGTACGTCTCTAGCGAAAAAAGCAAAAGCCTTAGGCATGAAAACAATAGGATATGACGCTTTTCAAACCGTTAATGATTCTATTGAACTCAAACCTTTAGAAGATGTTTTCAAAGAATCAGACTACATTAGTTTACATCTCCCCTTAACTCCTGAAACCAAAAACATGATTTCTGACGCTCAATTTGGGTTAATGAAACAAGGTGTAGTTATCGTCAACTGCGCTCGAGGTGGCATAGTTGATGAAGAAGCAGCTTTCAAAGCTTTAGAATCAGGAAAAATGGCTTGTTATGCTACTGACGTTTTTGAAAAAGAACCTCCTGAAGCAGATAATAAACTTCTAACTCACGAAAATGTGATTATAACTCCCCACATTGGCGCTCAAACAAAAGAAGGTAATTATAGAGCAAGTCTTGATTCTATAGACAAAATGATTGAAGCTTTTCAATAACTCTTTTCTCCTTTTTTCATCTCTTTTCTTTCTTTTTTCCTCCTTCTCTGTTATAATTTAAGACAATTTCGCAGTTAAATCTATAACAACAAATTAATAAACTCACTTATTTATCGCAGTTTGATTAAGATGGTTGATGTTAAACCTTTTAGAGCAATAAGATATCAAGAAAAAGCTGGGGATTTAGCTAAATTAATAGCTCAACCTTATGATAAAATTGATGCTACTATGCAGAAAGAATACTATGCCCAATCCGATTATAACTATTGTCGCTTAACGTTACCTATTGAAGAAGATCGTTACAATGTAGCTAGAAAACGCCTTGAAGAATGGTTAAACAATGAAATACTTAAACAAGATGACACAGCTAACATTTATGTATACTATCAAGAATTTGAACTCTTTGGTCAAAAATATATTAGAAAAGGGTTTATTGGTGCTTTAAGACTCTATCCTTTTGAGGAAAATGTTGTTTTACCTCATGAAAAAACACACAAAGGACCTAAAATTGATCGGTTAAACATGTTACAAACAACAAAACATACTTTAGAACCTGGTTTTATCCTTTATAATGATGAAGAGAAAAAAACTCTTGCATTGTTTGATGAAGTTTCCCAAGGTAGTCCAATCCTTGAAACTGTTGACAGTTTGGGTGTTTTAAATAAAATGTGGAAACTAAGTGACCCTGAAAAAATAAAAATTATTCAAGATGTTTTCAAAGGACAACAATTAGTTGTAGCTGATGGACACCATAGATATGAAACTGCTTGCACATACAGAGATATGAGAAGAGAAGAGAAAGAGAATTGGGAAGAAAACGATACGTTCAACTTCAGAATGACCTATTTAGTTCCTATACAAGATGAAGGGTTAATTATTTTAGCTACTCATAGATGTTTGGCTAAAGATAAAGTTACATCTGAAAAAATGACAGAATTAAAGAAATACTTCACTATAGAAGAAATAGCAAAAGATCAGATTAATACGTTTTTGGAAACAAATAAAGATAAACATGTATTTGTTATGTATCAAGATGGCAAAGCTTTCAGTATGATACTTGAAGACACAACCACTATCAATAAATTTGTTCATGATGCAAGTATCGACTTTAAGAATCTTGATGTAGTTATTCTAAGAGACATGATTTTCGAAGGTATATTAGGTCTTGGTGATTTACATATTGATGAGGATATCTTCTACGAACGTTGGGTTGAAGATGCTGTTCAAAAAGTAGATGAGGGTAAATATATGGTTTCGTTCATCTTGAATCCCACAAAAGCAGAAGAGGTTCTCAATGTTGCAAAAAACCAAGAAAGAATGCCACAAAAGAGTACAGACTTTTATCCTAAAATGATCTCAGGTTTAACGATGATGAGTTTAGAAGATGAAGAAAAACTCATCTAATCTTTTCTTTTTTCAAATTTTTATTATCTATTTAATGGAAATATTAATTAGAATAAACTCACTTATCTGCTTATGGCAAAAAGATTACGTGTAAAACATTTAGATCGGTGTATTGGTTGTTTAGAATGTACTTATGCTTGTGCTAGAGTAAATGAAAAACTTTTGTCTAATTACCGTTCTTCTATCCATATCAAAGCCCAAGGCGGAATTGAAAGAAATTATGCTGTTATAGTGTGTAGAGGGTGCCGTAATCCTCCTTGTGTTCCTGCTTGTCCTGTTACAGGAGCTATTAAACCACGTGAAGGTGGTGGTGTGTTAGTGGATAGAGAAGTGTGTGATTCAACAAAATGTAATAAAGAATGTGCAGAAGCTTGTCCTATTACAGGAGCAATAACAATTGATAATGACATCAATAAAGCGATTGTTTGTAGACAATGCGGAACATGTGTGCAATTTTGTTCAACTTCTGTGCTTATAATGGAAGAACCAACAGGTGATTGGTAGAGGTGATATGAGTGATAAACCCAAAAATTTTAGAAATTGATTTAACGAATAAAACATTCAAATTTTATGAAAATGATGAACTTTTTGACAAATATTTAGGTGGTATCGGAGTAGCAATAGAATTACTCGATAAATTTGTTAAACCTGAAACAGACCCTCTTTCACCTGATAATGTTGCTATTTTCGCAATAGGTCCTTTTAACAATTTTTATCCTGTTGCATCGAAAACATGTGCAGTATTTAAAAGCCCTCTAACTGGAAATTTAGGCGAAAGTTATGCTGGAGGAAGGTTATCTACAGCAATGAGATTTAATAACATTGGTGCCTTAGCAATAAAAGGAAAAGCCTCTGAACTGACCTATTTCGTAGTGAAAGAAGATACTGTCACATTTTATAATGCAACTCCATTAAGTAATATGTTTTCTGAAACAGCTGGAAGAGTTATACGTGAAAAAATAGGTCATCCTGGGAATAGATCGATTGTAACAATTGGCCCTGCAGGGGAAAATCTTGTTCCTTATTCTTGCGCTACTGTTGACAGAACAAGACATTTTGGACGAACAGGTTTAGGTGCTGTATTAGGTAGTAAAAATGTCAAAGGTTTTGCAATTATTGGTGATCAACCTATCAGTTTAGAAGAAAATACAGAATTAAGAGAATATAACAAGATGTTCAGAGAGGTTTATAAAAAAACAACTGAAACTGATTTGATGGCGAAATACCACGTCCTTGGAACAGCTTCTGGTGTTTTACCCATGAATACCCTTAAATCTCTCCCTACTCGTAACTTTAGAGAAAGCACTTTTGAAGGCGCTGAAACTATCTCTGGTGAACATTTCGCTAAAGAACTGTTAGGAAAAAGAGTAGCTTGTGGTGGTTGCCCTATAGGTTGTATTCATCTTGCTATTCTTCGTGAAAGGTGGGATAAAGGAACAGTAGGTGATATCCACTCTACAGCGGTTCCCTACGATTATGAGCTCATTTATGCTCTTGGTTCTAATTTAGGTATTGGCAATCCTATCGAACTCCTCAAAATTATAGAAGTAGTTGAACATCAAGGATTAGACGCGATTACAATAGGATGCGTCCTAAGCTGGCTTGCTGAAGCCTATGAGAAAAATGTTATCTCGCCTAAAGATACAAAAGGTATTCGTATACGCTTTGGTGTCTATCAAGATTTTCTTACCGTCATTCCTAAAATAGCTCAAGCCTCTAAAAGTGAAGAACTTTACTATCTTGCTTCAAAAGGAGTTGAAGTTTTAGCTGAAAGATATGGTGGCGAAGATTTTGCTATGAGATTCGGGAAAGTTGAACCTGCGGGATATAGTACTGGTCCATATGCTGTTCTCGGATATTCTATTGGTGGAAGACATAGTCATTTAGACAATGCAGGTTACTCCTTTGATCAAAAGGTTTTATTGAAACCATCAAGTATTGAAGATGGTGTAATGAGTTTAATTAAGGAAGAAGAATGGAGAAATGTCTTAAATTCTCTAACAATCTGTCTTTTTGCTCGAGGTGTGTATGACATGGAAATAA
>CAZEQQ010000187.1:0-5711 GCA_964514425.1 uncultured archaeon | reverse complement strand
AATGTCTTCTCGGATAACAATAGGAAAAGAGAAAAACCTTTGGAATCATAAATTATATCGCCTCTTCTACCACTAGTAGAGGGTTTTTCAACTGCATAAAGAGCGTTAATAGGAATAAAAAACATCCCATCTCGTTTAAAACCTCGTGATGTGATTGGAAGACTATCAAAAATAATCTCTGTTAAATGAGGACCTTTAACTCTAATTAATTCTGCTTCTGCTTCTCCTTGATTAGGTATGACTAACTTAATAAAATAGGATTCTCCTATCATAATATATGCTTTTTTTCTCTCTTTTATAAATCTCTTGCATGAATTCCATTCTATCTTTTTCTTAAAGGGAACAATCTTTTTATAAACTTGAACAATCCCTACTTTGAGAGCATAAATAACGAGGAAAAAAAATGTGTGCAATGGAATCAGTTAAGCAAACCTTTAGTACAATGAAAAAAGAATATAAAAAACAATCAGAAATAGAGAAATTTTTTGATTTTACCTCTCTTATTGGACTAGTTCTATTCATAATTGCCTTTATTGTCTTGTATGCATCAAAACAATATAATAGCGTAAATATAGGTTTAACTATATTCCCTCTATTTTTAGGAGGAATAGCATCATATTTTTCTATGAAAATAAGACAAAAAACTGAACCATTAGACTACAATAAAGTAGTAAAAGAATGGTTCTTTATCATAGGTGGTTATGTTATCCTTTTAATATTTGCAATAACTTTTACTCTAATTGTGTTCTAAACACAATTAAATTTCAAAAATTTTTGACTTTATAGTTCTTTATTTCATTAATACTTTTGTTTTTCATGAATATATCTCTAATCTCACAAAAAGTTTAAAAAAATTGACCATATAACTTTAATATGGCTTCTGAAGCTCATAAAACCTACACCAAAGTAATAAGTTATGGAATGAACATAGGATTGAGGAGATTTATCGAAACAATAGTTTTTAGTTCTTCTATGTTTTTTGCAACAATAATGTACTTGTATCTAATCATTGGAAGATTCTCTAGTATAGGGCTATACATTTTCTTTCCAACAGGATTACTCTTCATCATAACTTTAATTTTAAGTTTCATAGCAAATAGACACGGAATGGATATTTTTGGAGAGGGGTCAAATAGATTTCTAACATTTATGAGCTTCATTGCAATAGCAATAACAGTAGTTTACGCCGTGTTTCCAGCTTTATTCGTAAATCCCATAACAAAGACCTTTGATTTATCGTTAGTAGTAATATTTTACTTTTTATTGTTGATTCAATCAATGTATTTTATAACCTCGTCGACAAAAACTGAAGCTTCAAGCACATTCGGACTAGAACAGAAATTTAAAGCTTTAGAACAGAAATTAGAAAAACGAAAAATAAGCGAATTAAAATTGGAAAAGGTGTTGAACAAAGGAGTAGAAGCACTAAAAGTAAGGGTGTCACAAGAAGGTTTTTGGGGAGAATTAAACACACTATATGAAACAGCTTGTGTATTGCATTTATTTCATGTATTAGAGATAGGGTTAGATAAAGAATGGGCAATTTTAACAGAAGAAGGGAAAGAACCATTTAAACTCAAAACAGCGTATGATAACCTATATTCAATAATAACATCTGAACCTATGATAGAAATGAAATACGAAAAGTTCTATGTGTTATATGTATTAAGTCTTTATGATCAGTCAATAGTGGATAGATATGTGCAGTATGTGGAGCAGTATAAGCAAGAACTAAAGGAAATTAATGAATACGAAATAATAAATAGATTGAACTTGTTTAATCCAAATCAAAGATCAAAAACAACGCCAATGTCAATAATTATGGCAAATATAGCCGATTCATTAGGTGAAATAGGCATAATTGATAAATTATCAAATCTCTTCTTAGGTTCAGTAGACGTAATATTAAAACGAGGATACTCACGATTTTCAACATCAAAAACAGGAAAAACACCAATAGAAATGTTCGCACGATTATTAATAACATTACAAGACATAAGAAGAATGCCACCGAAAAAGTCACAGTTTGTGCAAGCGTTTGAGAGAATACAGTTTATAGAAGGATCATGGTCAGGAAATGTAGGAACAACAGGATACGTAATAGAAGCGTTATGTTATACCGAAAATACAGAATCATTATCGCTGAAAAAAGCAGCATTGTATTTGGCAGCAATACAGGATAAAGAAGGATTATGGGGGGCAAATGTTGAAGAAACAGTGATAGCATTAATAGCTATAAAAAGAATACTACAACTTATAGCTGTAGAAAAAGGACTAGAAATGTTCTAAAAAAGACTTTTTTGAAATGAAAAATAGGTCGCGAAACGAAAGAGAAATTATGAATAATTGAAGGAAGAGAAAGAAGAATGAGTATTACAGATATTCTACTATACATACAAGTAAGCACAGTTATAGTCTTCTTAACATATGGTGCAATAACGGATATAAGAAAAAGAGAAGTGGAACCAATAGTATGGATAATAATAACAGTGCAAGGAATAATAACGTCAATACTATATTTGATATTTGTTGTAGAAAAAAAAGATGCATGGTTAGCAATAGGAATTAACTTCGCAATAGCGATAATATTGGCACTATTAATAGGATACTCAGGTGCAATGGGAGGAGGAGATGCATTATGCTTATTTGCATTATCCGTAAATACCGCAATATATCCGTTCCAACTAGGATATACGGACCATCAAATATATACAATATTCCCACCAGTGTTTAATACATTCTTTAATTGGTTACTAGTAATGATAATAATATACCCGATACCAATATTACTGTACAATATAAAATTAAAATGGATAGAGAAAAGAAAATTATTCGAAGGTGTAAAAGCAAAAAAAGTAGAAAAAATATTGTCGTTAATATCAGGATATCCAATAACAGTAGAAAAAGCAAAAAATAGGGCAGATATAGCGTATTCGGAATTATACAATGAAGAAAAAAATGAATGGGAATTAAAACTATTTATGAAAGCAATGGAAATAGAAGAAGAAGAAGAATTCAATAAAGAAATAGAAAAGAAAATAGAAGAAACAGGGAAAAAGACCATATGGGTAAAAGTATTACCGCCAGGAATATTATTTCTATTAATGGGTTATATACTAAATTTGATATTCGGAAACATATTTTATTTAGTAGTATTGTTGTAAGGAAAGAAAAAGAAAAGGGGAGAGATTGGGAATTAAATGTAGAAGTAGTTTTAAAAAAAATATAAAGGAAAAATGGTAGCCCCGAGGAGATTTGAACTCCTGCATCAGGATCCAGAGTCCCACATCCTTGACCACTAGACTACGGAGCCATAAGAGAATTTCATAAAAGTGTAATAGCATAAGAATATGAAGTTTTCTATGTATTAGAAGAGAAAGAGGAAGAAAGGAGGAAGAAGAAAATAGAATGGTTGCCCCAGAGCGATTCGAACGCTCGTCTCCTGAATAAATCAGAAATGATTGGCCACTACACCATGGGGCTACAGGTAAAAAAATGGTAGTCCCAAGGAGATTTGAACTCCTGTCACCGGATGTCCTCGTGGAGAACACCTGTCATCCAGATCAAAGTCCGGAATGATTGACCACTACACTATGGGACTATACTCCAATTTTATGCACTTTTCATTTTATTAGTTTGGTTTTAAATTTTTCTTTTGTTTCCTAATTTTTTTGTGTTTTTTCCTTTCTTCACTTTTTAGATTTTTATATTTCTCTTCATTTCCCACCTTTTCGATTTTCCCTAAAATCCTTTCTTTTAGTATTGAAAATATTTAGTAGGTGTCGCAAATTTATATTCCAATACGACACTCTTTGCGTTCCATCTTTTTGAATATCTTTTTTCTATTTGTTTTTTACCTTCTTTGCCCATGTGTCCTTTAGGTTAATTATTCTATTGAATACCATGTTTTCTTTCTTTTCATTAATCTCTTCTATGATAAAGTAACCCATTCTTTCAAATTGGTATCTTGCTCCTTTTCTTGCTTCCTTTAATTGTTTTTCAACTAATCCTTCAACTACTTCTTTGGACTTTGGATTTAGATAATCTGTAAACTCTTTTCCTTCTTCTGCATCTAACGGATTCTCTTTTAAAAATAGCCTATCAAATAATCTTAATTCTACCTTCATTGCGCTTTCTTTTGCTAGCCAATGAATTGTCCCTTTCACATTTCTTTCTTTTAAACTATCTTCATTTTTTGAGTTCGGATCATACGTACAATGTATCTCTATTACTTCTCCTGTTCCTTCATCTTTTAGCATTTTTTCACACTTTACTATGTATGCATATTTTAAACGCACTTCTTTTCCTATTGATAGTCTATAGTAGTCTTCTGGGGGATTTTCCATAAAGTCTGTTTGTTCAATATACAGTTCTCTCTCAAAAATTATTTTCTTTGTTCCCATATTTTCATCTACAGGGTGATTTGGTATTTCTATTTCTTCCTTTTTATCTACTGGAAAGTTTGTTATTATTAGTTTTAAAGGTCTTACTATTCCCATTACTCTTGGACATATTCTATCCAAATCCTCACGTACATAATGGTCTAGTATTGACTGATCTATTATTGTTTCTCTTTTTGTTATTCCAATTGCTTTATAGAAACTTTTTATTCCTTCTAAAGTATATCCTCTCCTTTTTAGTCCTGCTATGGTTGGCATTCTGGGATCGTCCCAACCTTCAACATGACCATTATTTACTAAAATCAACGATTTTCTTTTACTTAGAATAGTGTGTGATATATTTAATCTTGAAAATTCTATCTGTTGTGGGTGATGTATTGGTTCTCCATTTTCATCCTCCAATTGTTCTAAAAACCAATCATATAATGGTCTATGATTTTCAAATTCCAATGTACATATTGAGTGTGTTATTCCTTCTATTGAATCTTCCAATCCATGTGCCCAATCGTACATTGGGTAAATGCACCATTTATCCCCTGTTCTATGATGAGCTGCGTGCAATATTCTGTACATTACTGGATCTCGCAGGTTAAGATTAGGTGATAACATGTCTATTTTTGCTCTTAACACTTTTGCCCCGTCGGGGAATTCTCCTTTTCTCATCCTTTCGAATAGATCCATATTCTCTTGTATTGTTCTATTACGGTATGGACTTTCTATTCCAGGTTCTGTTAAAGACCCTCTCGTCGCTCTTATCTCTTCTACGGAGGAATCATCAACATATGCTAATCCTTTCTTTATCAATTGCATTGCATAGTCATAGAACTGTTCAAAGTAATCGGAAGCAAAAAGCAGCCTATCTTCAAAATCTGCTCCTAACCATTTAACATCTTCAATTATAGAATTCACGTATTCCTCTTCTTCTTTTAATGGATTGGTATCATCAAATCTTAAATTAAATTTCCCCTTGTATTCTTTTGCTAGGGTATAATTCATTGTTATTGATTTGCCATGTCCTATATTTATGTAGCCATTAGGTTCGGGAGGGAATCTTGTATGCACTTTTCCTTCAAATTTATTTGTGCTTATGTCTTCATTTATTATCGTTCGAATGAAATCTACTTCTTCTTGGGATTCATTTTTCTTTTCTTGTGATAACAATTCGGGAAACTTCTCTTGTATTATATTGTTGATTTCTTCTTGATTAAAAGTTTGTATAACCTCTATTACTTCTTCAACTACTTCTTTAACTTCTTTAGCTTTTCCTCGAAGTTCAGGGTAAGCAGTCATGACCATACTCATAACAGGACC
>CAZEQQ010000186.1:0-5720 GCA_964514425.1 uncultured archaeon | reverse complement strand
ATGCATGTTCGCGGCTCTTCTTCTCAATCTTAGAATATTATTTTGCATTAAATGAACATTTTGATTTAACGATAAGAACTGGAATATAGATGATGCAAAAGAGAAGTTTGATATGGCTTTATCATTCTGCCCACTTAAACTGTAGATATTCCCTATTCCCACATAAGCCATTGCTAGCTCAAAGGTGATATCTTGCTGTCTTTTTACTAGATTTAGAATTCTAAAGTTCTCTTCTAAACATTTGGGATAGTTTTTCATTTTTTCGAATAGGTCAGCTTTGATATAATGATACTTCAATATAGATTCTGTAGCTAAACCTCCCAAAGATTTTTCATCAAAATTGTTTAGAACCTTTAGTGTTTCATCTCTATCGTCTTTAAAAAGCAGTAAAGCTATAAATAATAACGCATAGTCTTTGTGGTAATCTTTTGTTATTTCTGAGAGTCTATATAAAAGTAACAAAGTTAATTGTTTTTTTCCTATATTTTTGAAAAAGACGGCTAGATTATAATAATATGAGACAAATAGGTTCACACTACCATCAGTTTCTACGATTTTAACAATTTCATTAATGTGTTTATCTATTTCTTCAACACGGTCTGATTGGATTACTTGTAATGTTTTACTATACAAGCAATTGTTAGTTTCTTCTAAATATTTGGGAATTTTTAAGTTCAAATAGGTTTTTTCTATGCTTTGAAAGAATAAATGGGAGAGAGACGATTGATAATCATAGAAATTCTGCTCTGAATCTACTTTTTTGTAAGTCTTTTCAATATGATCTAAAAGGTTGAATAGTGTAGTATTTTCAAAATCATCGAGTTTGTTTAAATTTTCACTTATTTTGTTCAAGACATAATCTTTAATTGTTGAAACAGTGAAATAGGGATTGATTAGTATAATATTTCGTATAACTTCCATATCTTTAACACTTATTATAATAAGGGATAAGTATTCTGCTAAAGATAGTTGAAAAACTCTTTTATCTGCTGTTGATTGTTTTAATAAAATTTGTAAAACTTTTTCAAAATTTGTTTGTTCTATATCTTTAATTAAAGAAGTTTCATAAATGAAAGCATTGTTGTCTAAAGTGTAGTTTACCTTTACTATATTTGTACATCCTATTCCTAATAGAAAAGACATATGTCCATAATTTTCACAAAATAGAAAAATGTTGCTATCTATCCTTAGCTTCTTGCTTTAAAATTGCCCTTTTCTAGATAAATTCAATCTTCACATATTTTTCCTTGAGAAAAAATCACTTTATCATTAGCTTCAATTGTTATCCCAGGGGAGGGGAAATGACCAGTAAAAGATGAAGTAAGAAATGGATGTTTGTCCTTTATTTCCACAGAGATAACAATATTAACCACTCCTTTCATTTTTTCCACTTCTATTGGAGAGAAAGGATTTTTTGCTTTTTCGTTCATTCCAATTACCAGTTGTGATAGTTTTGGGGAAGAATTCTTAATACTATTAACAAAATCACTAAATCCAATTCCTCCTTCGATTTCTACTATTTTTCCTTTTTCTATTGTGATTGTTAAAGGTGAGCTAAGACCTTGTATCCATGCAGTTGGGGTAATGAACTTTCCGGTTATATTTGGTTGGAATAATACAATTTCTCCAGCAGGAAGATTTATTTCTTTTCCTGGTTCATCGAGAATACTTGTTTCATAAAATATCTTTTTGTCGTCTATTATAACTTCTAAGTGAGTTTCATTGTTGTTTTTTATAATGATAGTATCAGCTTTTTTAATTTTTGAATATAAAAGGAGAGTATCCATGTTTAATTTTTCATTATCTACATCTAAAGGTCCATCACTATAAAATATTGTTTCATCGCTTAATGGTGAGTGTGCTACCCTAAAATTGTACTTTTTTGTTTCTTTTAATTTATGGGTAATATTTCTAATACTAAATTCTGTTAAGACTAAAACAACATCATAATTTACGATAATCTCCTCTACTTCTGCTAAATTTCCGGGGTAGTGTTCCCACGGACATTTGTAAGCATAGATATCGATCTCATTATCTGGAAAGTTCTTTATTGTCATTTTATGGATATATTTCGCTAAAACATTTCTTTTTAGAACACTAAATAGTGTAGAATGTTCTTTCATTTGAAAGTCCATTTTATCAGGAAAATCGGTAAGAATCAGTATTTTTTCTTTTGGTTGAATCATGAGATTTTCATTAAATACTTTAAGCAATACTTGATCTAAACTCTCTAAGGAACCAAAAACCATTTTTCTTACCTGTTAATTTTTGTGATTAGGATTTATATTTTAACTAACGGATAAAATACAGTTATTTTAGCTTGTTAAAAAGTTTGTTGGAAGTTATTTTCCTTCCTCTGCAGAATAAGTTAAATTGTAGGCTTTTATTCCCCCCTCAAATACCAGAGCTGTTGCTATCATTACAGTAGGGAAAAGAAATAGTAACCAGAATAGTAGTAATGTATCTCTAGGAGCAGCAGGGAACAAAGTATGATAGAACCATATCCAGATAGATTCCCATAGAATCCCAATAACAACAAGTGTAGCGATAATTAGTGTTCCACCTATTATTTTTAGTATTGCTTTTGTAAACTCAATATCAGAACGTTTTTTTTGCTTCATAGTCTTCAGAAGTAAAAAAGGAATTATCTTTAAATTTTTTTTGCTCTTGTAAAGAAATTTGAAAGATTTTTTCACAACCAAATAGATTTAAAGCCAAATAGTAAAATACATAATATCCTTTGAAATAACAAAAATGCACAGTAACTATTAATAACATGAGAGTTTAGCAGATGTCTAGCGATTTTTTTTCACCTTTAGATTATAATGAATTTGGGTTTTATCATCATATGCCTGATTCAGTTGTAGAAGAAAACTCTTTAGGTTATTATTTAAAAAATAATGCAATTGAAACATATAGTTATGTTTCTCCAAAATATGAGGGGAGGTACAGAATAGGTGAATTTATTGATTCCTCACTCATGTTTTTTGCAAATGGAAAAGAATACTTTACATTGAAGCTACCTCAAGATGAGAACTATCTTTATAACTCTAAAATCTTAAAAGAACGAGGTTTTTTAAAATCCCATCTTGATATTTCAGTGATGGAATGGAGTGAAAAAAGCACTGAAAAACTTCAACCTTTAACTGCTTTAAGTACTAAAAAAATTACAACCAAAACCGTTAAACTTTGGGTAGATGTATTTTTTGATGCGTTTTCTTATCCCAAAAATTTGCGAAGATACATTTCTTCAATGGTTGAACAACAGATTGAGGTAGGTATTGATTTTTTTGTTGGTTTTCTTAATGAATTAGATGTAAGTTGCTTCTGTTCATTCGACGATAATAACTATACAGGATTATATGGAGTAGGAACGAGAAAAAGATTTCAAAGAAGAGGTTATGCTAAAGTAATGTTATCTAATTACATGCGCCAGCTTCAAGTAGAAGAAACAAAAAAAGACTTAAAATTTTGTTTGCAAACGTATTTAGGAAGTGGAGCAGAGAGATTATACGCACTTTTGGGCTTTGAAAGAGTATTTGTTCAAAAAAGATTTGATTGGGATCCAGCACTTTCTTTAGAGAATCTTCCTTTTAGCGACTTTTAGCGCTGATTATAACAATATTATTAGTTTGATATTTCTTTCTAACAAAATTTTCTTTGAAACTAATTTACTTGAAGAAAAAGTTAAATATTCTTTTATTATATCATACACATGTCAACTGATAAAACTCCTTTAGAAAATTTCAAAGATTCATTCCTAAAGTATCAAGCAGAATTTAACAATTTACCTCTTCATTTAACTTCCTTACTTGAATATTCAGAGAAAATAGTAGAAGAAAACAAAACAATGCAAAAGAAAATAGAAGAAAGTGAAACAAAGATTAAAGCATTAGAAGAAGAGAATTCCACCTATACGGCTAAAATTGAAGAATCTAGTAAAGACGTAAATATCTATAAAGAAAAACTTCAAGCTGTTGAAGAACAAATGCAGTCATTTAGAAAGATGTATGAGGATATGGCTCAAGAGAGAGAAAAAGAAATAGATATCCAAGAATTGCTTGCAATTTATACAGTTCTATTTGAACAGATATTTTCTGGCACACCTCACACAAAAATTCTGATTTTATTACAAGCTTCAGATAAAACAGTTTGGCTAAAAGATGAAATTGTTAAAACAACAGGCTATACCGCTGCAGCTGTTCTTAAAGCTATTCATGATTTAAGGAACAATAATGTGGTAGATTATAACGAAGATACCTATGAGGTAAGATTAAAGCAAAAAGTCTTCTAAGACGTTCTTTTTTTATTTATACCTTTTTAATGTCTAAATTCTTAAATTTTGACATATTTTTTTGGACTTACTTAGTCTGGACTTACTTAGTCTGGACTTACTTAGTCTGGACTTACTTAGTCTGGACTTACAACTAAAGTTCAATATTTGGCGAAAAAATACAAAATTAACAAAAATAAAATACGAGAAGAAAATTTATGGGTTTGAACTATTTTCTTCTGTTTTTGGAATTTCTTCCTTTTTTACTCTTTTTTCTTTTTCTTTTTGTTCTCTTTCTTCTTTCTTTTCTTTTTCTTTTTGTTCTCTTTCTTCTTTCTTTTCTTTTTCTTTTTGTTCTCTTTCTTCTCTCTTTTGTTCTCTCTCTTCCTCGATTATGTTCTTTAGCTCATATTTTTGTTCTTCCCATAATATAGTTAGATCTGTTGTGAAGAATTGTGTATACTTGTCTTTTTCTTCTTTACTTACCTCTAAAAAGTATTTGGATAATATTTCATATCTTTTAATGAAAGTATCTGGTATTTTTGATTGTGTGTATAAACCTCGAATTATTGCACCTCTTTCTCTTTCTTTTGAAACTCCTATAGAAATATCGACATTAGAGTAAATTTCACGTATTTTTCTATATTCTTCTGTGTGTAATCCTATCGTGTTTGGTTGTATATAGAGTAAGCCTTTTGCAGGATGAGAGTGATGATAAAATGATTCTGCCTTTTCCTTATCTTCAAATATTTTACTTAAAGCGGGATTATCATCATAAATATCATACGAAATAAATCTACAGAATCCTTTTGCATTTTTTAGAATAACTTGAAGTAAACTTTGATCTACTTCATAAAAGTTAGATCTATGATGAGCAGCTACTAAAAGGTCAACTAGGGCTGTAATCAATCTATTTTTGAGTTTCTTTTGAAGATCTTCAATATCTTTTTGTTTTCCAAATACTTGTTGTTTGTCTTCAAGTTTAGTTTCATCAATAAGCACAAAGGGAATTGCTTCTTCTAGTTCTTCATTTATGTTTGCTTGAACATAAGCTAATACTGCTATAGTTTTTCTTATTTCTTTTTGGCTGTCATAAGGATAGGAGAAAAATAGTAATGGATTCACATTCATTCTACGTATCATAACACCTATTTTGTGCGCAATTACTAAGGAGTAGAAAGAATTGTCAGTAAAGATGAATGTGTTAGGTGTGTCCTTTATGGTTTTTTTAACCATATCACTAATAGTAATTTGTTTTTCCTCAAACCATTTTAGTCCATTTGTAAAAGTGTCATTCTCTATTTCTATTTCAGGCAAATCTACGAAAGGAATCTTTGTTGATAGTGTTTCAATATCTTCTTTTGAAGAGATTAGTAGTGAAGAAAAGGGACTTTTATCCATCCGCTTTTGGAAGTTATCATAATACTGTTTACCATCATTCCCAATA
>CAZEQQ010000185.1:0-5771 GCA_964514425.1 uncultured archaeon | reverse complement strand
CCTTCAGCACTATGTCCTGCGGCTTCATGAGCGAATAAATGATTAATTGTACCATCAAGAACAACAGGAAATTGACCTGATTTTGCTTTTGGAGCAGCTAAGGAATTTAGAGCTTTTTCTTTCGAACTTTTTCCAATTTCTTCTGGTGTTTTCAAGTCAAATATCTCTAAACCACCAATATGTCCGGCCCTAGTTCGTCCTTCAATGGTTTCATTGCCTTCTTTAGCTATAGATGTTGCCATCATCATCACATATGGGACATGATACTCGATTTGTGTTCCTTCAGTTGTGATGAGTCTCATATTTCGTTCAACTTCACGATAGAACACTCTTCTAGTCTTTATTCTTTCGTCATTTTGCACTTTTTCTGCCTCAAATGCTAGTTTTACCTTTTCATCAAAACCAACATCAGCAATTTTTTTCTTCTGTTCTGCAACAAAATTATCCTTAACTATCTTTGTCTCTGCCAAAGTAACATCTTTTACTTTTTGTTTAACATTTAGTTTGTTAGCTTGTAGTGACATTTTGACAATTTCTTCATATGACTCTTTTGGCCCATACGCAAATCCCCACGCGCCATCTTTTAAGACTCTAAGCCCCAAACCAGCATTATATCCTGTAGCCGATTTTTCAAGTTTATCATTGATTATTTCAATTTCTGTAGTTAGAGAATTTTCTAATCTTATATCCCCATAAATTACTTGATTTTTCTCTAACAATTGTAAAACTGAATTAATAAGTTTATCATTCATTTTTATCTTTTAAACCCAAAGAAAAGCAAGTTATAAGTCTTTCTTAAAATAAACTTTTGTACCATCAAAATGGGTAGAAAAATGAGTAATGAGCAAGCTTAAAAGACAAAAAACAAAAGAAAAAATGTAGGTTTATGAATACAGATTACAAAACCATAAAGATAAGCGCTAAAGGGGCGAGAATAGAAGAAAAACGTTCTATTTTTGTAGCAATAGGCATAAAAGTTGAAACTAAAGAACAAGTTCAAAGTTATTTAGAAGATGTAAAAAGGGAGCAGAAGAAAGCTACACATAATGCATGGGCATATAGATTATTTGGGAAAGATGGAGAGGTCGAAGAAGATTGTTCTGATGACGGAGAATTAAAAGGATGTGCAGGAAAACCAATATTAAACACACTGAATAGTAATAACATTGTCAATACATTAATGATAGTTTCAAGATTTTATGGTGGGATCAATCTTGGACGTGGAGGATTAGTAAGAAATTATAGTAAATCGAGTTTGCAATTATTAAAGTTAGTAGGAACAATTGATTTAACAGATAAAGATTAGCTGTAAGAAAAGGTACATAGGGAAAGATTTTAGTTAATTATTATAAAAACTACTCACATGGAAGAGTCTAGAACTAATGAGAGTATAAGGGACAATTATAACACTGTATTAAGTGAGATAGAACATCATGCACTCAAAGTAGGTCGTGATCCTTCTGATATAACAATTGTTGGTGTAACTAAAAAAATAGATTATGAGAGAATCATACCGGCTCTAAAATCAGGTTTAAATCATATTGGCGAATTAATAGAAAAAGAAATGAAACAAAAAGTTGAGTTAATCAAAAGGGATTATCCTGAAACTAATATTCATATCATTGGAAATATGCAAAGCAACAAAGTAAAATATGCTACAGAGGTAGCAAATCTTATTCAAAGTGTAGAAAGAGAGAAAATACTTAACCTACTAAACAGTGAAAGTGAAAAAAACGATAAAGTTACCTCTATTCTTCTTCAAACCGATTTCTGTAGAGAAAGGGAATTAAAAGGGTTAAATCAGAAAGCAACAATGAAAATTTTAGAAACTCTTCTTCACTATCCTTTTATTGAAGTTAAGGGAATAATGTCTATTGCTCCATTAGAATATTTAAATAATGAAAGGATGTTAAGAAAGTGCTTTAAAAAAACAAAAAATACTTTTGAAGAAAGTATTAAACCTAAATTGCTAACCGATAAACCTATTCTTTCAATGGGTATGTCTAATGACTATAAGCTTGCAGTTGAAGAAGGTTCAACTCTTGTAAGAATAGGAACAGCTATTTTTGGACAAAGAAATTGAACTTCAATTTCTCTATCAAGTGATAAATTATATAAGTCTATTAGTAGACCTTAAAAACTAGTAATAATAAATAAGGTATAGACTAATTATCAAGTAATTAAAGGTGAAATGAATGGCACTCTGGAGATTATTTAAAAATTCTATTCGCTTTGCTTTCAGAGCAAGAAAAAGATGGTTTACATTCATGATTATATTCGCTTTACTATCGGCATTCGTAACTTTATTAGTAAGTGAATTTAATAATTTCGCAACAGCTGATTTGATGAACCATAAAGGTTTTTATTCACTAGCTGTTGAAAATTCAACAACATTAGAACAAGGAGAAGCGCTCAAAGCGCAGCTAGAAGCATTAGAAGGTGTAGAAACCGTTGCATTGTTTCCTTACTTTGATTTTGGATCATATATGAGAGTATTTGGTGTGGACCCAGAACACAAATGGATGTTTTCACGGGCGAAACCAACAACCCTCACATCAGGTAAATATTTAAGCCATGATGGAGAGGTTATGGCATCAAGCAATTCTAGCTTGAAGGCTGATTTTGGAGAAACTGCAATAGATGTGGTAGTAACAATTAGAAAAGGGGAAAAAATCACTTTCATCAATAATACAGGCAGTGCCCCTGTTATGAAAACATTAGAAGTTGTGGGCGATATTGATGATGATATTAAGGCTGATGGAAAATTGAAAATATTTGTTACAATGAATGACTTTGAGGAAATTCACGATTATTACGGTGCAGATACAACAATTTACTGTTATTCTATTGCCCTAATTGTGCAAGGAGACCTCTTCAAACCTTTTGACAACACTATTGAGCAAAATATGCAAGCTTTAAGGACGCCTGGATCATCCTTCTTAACAACTGTAGGAAACAATACTTATGGAGATTGGCAAGCTCCAATTCATAGCGTCCCAAGTGAAACACAAAAAGAACGTGCACGAGCTACACTTGCATTCGTAGTAGGTGTAATAGGTGGTTTCGTGTTAACAATACTTTATAACTTTCTCATTGTGTGGTTTAGGAAACGAGAGATAGCTATATTGAGAGCTATGGGATATAAACATACAGAGATAAGGATTTCTTTATTAGGAGAGGTCTTGACAATAAGTTTCTTTGGGTATCTCACAGGAGTACTGGGTATTCTGATTTATTATTGGTTCCAAGGAATGACTTTTATGAATGAAACTATGTCTCTTATGACACTGTTGATTTCATTCTGTTTAGTTGTTATAATATCCATTCCAGGACTATTAGTTGCAAGTTTCAGTTTCAATAAAGTGAGCCCAATAATGCTCTTTAAAGGTAGGTGATTATGATGGCAGATGAATTATTAAGATTGGAAAAAGTAACGAAATTGTACAAACGAGGTAGAGATGTAGTTAGAGCCCTCGATAAGGTAGATTTGAAAATTAACGCAGGAGAAATACTTATGGTAGTTGGACCTTCAGGGTCTGGAAAAACTACAATACTTAATGTTCTATCAGGCTTAGACAAACCAACAGATGGCAAAATATGGTATAACACATCTAGAGGTAGCAGTCAGTTTAAAATTGATGAGAAAAACAGTGCAGAAGTGAAAGATGGTTTTTCTAATATGGTTGAGTGGAATGATAAACAACTTACAACTTATAGGAGACATAATGCTGGTTTTATTTTTCAAGCTTGGGAACTCATTCCTACTTTAAGAGCAGTGGAAAATGTAGAAAGCAGTTTATATCCTTCCAAGATACCTTCTGGAGAGATTAGAGAGAAAGCTATGAAATTGATTAGAAAAGTGGGATTACTGGACAAAGAAAATGCTTTTCCTGATCAAATGTCAGGTGGTGAACAACAGAGAGTTGCCATATGCAGAGCTCTTATAAAGGAACCAAGGATAGTGTTTGCAGATGAACCAACAGGTAATCTTGACAGTGAAACTGGAAACCAAATCTTGAGATTAATGAAGTTAATTTCTAGAGAAGGAGCTGCTGTTGTCTTGGCAACTCACAATTTAGAATTAAGAAAATTTGCAGATCGAATGATAAAGATTCATGATGGACAAATATCCTATTAAGAGATAAGAAATAAAGAAATGATGTGATAGTATGACAGGAGATATATATCTAAAACTAATAACTTCTGAATTTGCAGGTGGAGATGAAGAAAGACAGGTTAATTACGCAGGAATAGTAAGTTTAGCCTTGGATAATGCCAAAAAAGCTAAACTTGAAGCTATTTACCTTTGTTATGTGCCTTTTTACGCTTTAAACTTAAAAAATGACCATTTTCTTATTGTAAACGCTATGAATACTACAAAAAACATGTTAACAGTAAGTAAATTACCAACAACGCAAGATATCAAAGCAATAATGGAGAAAAAGATATCTCAACAAGAAAAGTTCCAAGAACTTGAGGATATATTTATTACTAAGAAAACAGTGCAGTCGGAAATAAGCGGAATAGTCAACCGTGCAGGAGTAAGTGCAATAGCAAAACTAGTTACTCAACACAAAAGTACTATGAATAACACGATAAAGAAGGTAACACCCATAGTACAAAAAGAGGATGGAAAAAATCAATTACAGAATCTAAAGAAGCTCACCTTATCAGAGCAAGAACTGAAAGATAATGTTGACAAACTCTTGGAAGAAACAGAAAAATTCATTCATGCTGAAATTGAAGCAAAGAAAAAAGAACGTGATGAATTAGAGAAAAAGTATGACAATGATATACAATCAACAAAAACAGAGATTAGTAATAAACTGAAACAAATTGATAGTGAAGAAAAAGCAGAACACGACACCATTATACAGAAAGGAGAAAGTGATCGAGCATCAATTTTATCACAAGTTAAAAACAATCCTAAATGGAAACAACTTGGAAAAGATTTAGCTACTATTGATGACGCTTATAAGACCATTATAGATCGTATAACCAAGATTGACTCTTCAAAAGATTTTGCTGGATTAATGAAGACAATTGATTCATTGCAAGACGAGATTCAGACTTTTGGAACTTCTACTAATTCTTTGTCGTCTGAAGTAGAGAATAGAAAAATAGAGTATGATGATGTTAAGAATCAAGTTGAAGTAGATAAAAGAAATGTTTCTGATAGATTAAATGGAATAAAAGAAGATGAAAAACATAAAATAGTTGCTTTAGAAAATGAGAAAAAATCTGCACTAAGAACAAAAGATGATGAAATTAACCAAACTAAGGAATGGTTGAAGAAATTTGAATCAAAGAAAAAGAATTGGAGAGATACAATTCTAAAGAATTTTGAACTTATATCAGCGTTCACTCTTACTGGTGATTTGCTTGATATTGGACAAGCATCAGATGTTGTTACAATTTATGTCCAAGTTGCTATTTCGAGATATAAAGAGAAGAATAGGTTGATTTATGACGTTATTCCTCCTTTTGAGATACCTAGTGATATGAAGAAGGTTAAAAACCTGCCCTTAAAAGGCAATAATGGCAAAATAGGTTTTGATTGTGTAGATCCTGACGCATTTGATTTCATCAAAACTCCACTTGAAGACAAATTATCTATTGATCCTAACCTTCAAGCTGAAATACAAGGAGAACAAAATGAAGTTATTCGCACTGGAGATCTTACCACTATGGATGCGGGATTAAAGATTTTTGAGTTGCGTAAAAAACTAAATAAGAAAGATGCAGACAATTTCTTGGCTTTTTCACGAGAA
>CAZEQQ010000184.1:0-5784 GCA_964514425.1 uncultured archaeon | reverse complement strand
TAGGTACTTTATATTGACCAACAGCAAAGAATAATGGATGTGTGGTATCTACAATTTTCAATCCGTTATTACCTTCAACAACATAAGCATAGTCACCATGTACTTTAACATCGTGAGAGTGTGAGTATTCAAAACTTGGAATATTAGCAATAGCTAAAATCTCTCCTATCTTGGTGATATCATCTATTCCCGCTCTTACTGCATAGTGTAAATCAAGATCAACATCAAAACTAGAAACGTCTTTTTGGTGAATTAAGGGGAACTTCATGCCATCTAAAAGGACATCTTCAATACCAAATAACCACTCATTGATAGTTCTCAAAGTAATAAAGGAAATTTGATTCTGATATAACCAGTCTAAAGCTGGTCTAACTGAAAGATATTCTAGATAGGCAAGAAATACTTTAGCTTGTTCTATTTTAGCTGGTGTGTCTATGCCATAAATGTCTGCTAACATTTGTTCAATATCAATACCAGGTAGTAAAAGTTGAGTAGCGTTTAAACCATAATATTCCATATATTCTAAAAATTCTAATCCTTTAACTAAATCCATGAACAATCTAGGTGAACCATACTCACCCGTTAGGAAAGAAACATCTATACTGTTATAGGTTGAATTATAAAGGATTTGATAAGCTAAATCTTCATCAAAGTTTAAATCAGAATATTGAGGTCTAACACTTAACCAACTATGGGGAAGATAAGCACCTTCTTCAGCAAAGCCTGATTGTACAGCATGAGTACGATTTAAGACAATTTTAGCTAAATCCACGTCAGTTAATGTAGGATCATCTACTTTGAATCTGTCCAAATTTTCTTTAATGAGGTAAGCAGCCATATATGCTTGAAAACCACTCTCTGTACCATTACCAAAATGTTTAATGTAATAAGGCCAAAGATAATTATAATTCATGATCTTTTCGTTACCAGTTAAGGTCGAAAGTTCAGCATTGTAAACATACTCTTTCTTTGTACCATAAACGATTGTATCCAAATCAGGACGATATTCAACAACTGTTTTATTAGTTATGACATCAAAGTACATTGCTCCTTGGACATAAAGATACGGAATAGGTTGTCCAAAGTATAAATATGATGCACGATCACTCACATTATAAAACTCAAATTTCGTTTGAACTGTAAAATTGCCCGCTTCATCGTCCTTACCGGTATACATCCAGTCTGAATAGTCACTATCCGCTCCAGTATATGGTTTTAACATATCCTCTGAAACGATTGTATTAGCTATTAGTCTTTTTTCTACTTCATCTGTTAAATTAATAGACCTTATTGGAAGTAATACACCGACAGAAACTGCTGAAGCTAACATAATTGTTATAATCATTGAACCCAGCAAAATTCGTAATTGTTTATTCATGTTTTTTCTCCTCAATCAACTACTAAATTATGATTGAATGAATGTCTTTAGAGTCTATATAAATGTAATGACATCTATACAAGAACAATATAAGACTTCTTTAAGGACGAAAAGATGAAACTATTATATATTTTATGGTATGCTGTTGTTTAGGAATCTTTTTCCTCATTTGTAGAAAAAGAATTTGTGCTTTCTTCCTTTATTTCATCAGTTTCGGAAATTATTGTTGAATTACTATTTTCATCAGAATGCTCAGTACTATCTTTGTGAATGATTTCATCGTTTTCTGTTTGGGAGGAGACAAATTGTTTTTGTTCAACTACTGCTTTAACATATACTAGATCTGCTAAAAAGGCCTTTACTGAAGTAAAAAACATAATCACCAAAAAATAGATGAATGTAAAGACAACAAAGAAGCTAACCCATAATTCTGATAATAGTAGTAATGGGAAAAGGAATAATGATACAAGTGAAAAGACTGTTATCGTCAAGATGAAATTCGCAAAAATATTTATTTTATCTACAGGATTCTTTATTCTAAATGTACGGTAAAGCCAATTCGAGCAAACTATGTAGAAACCTAAAAAAGGGGCAGAAATCATTATTACCACAGCAAATAAAGCTCCAATAATAGTGAGAAAAGGCGCACCTGTGATAAAAACAAAGGATAAACCGAAAATAACAATACCTATTGAAACTGTCAAAACGGAAAAAAATATCGCTTTTAAAGAACCAGTAAAAGCGTAGGAATTAGGTATGACCCCAGTTAAAAATCCAACTGCTTTAACACTTTCATAGGGATGATTAATTCTTGGATAATAAGGTGTCTCTTGTTGCATGAAATAGGAATCTGAAGGAGAATGTTCAGCACTTCTATTAGAATCTTGAACAGGAATAAAAGGCATAGAAGGCGATGTTGTAGAAGGAGATTCTGAAAACGTAGTATTTTGGTATGGTTTATTTGGGTCGCTAGAAGATCCTATTTGTTCTCCACAATTTGCACAAAAAGTATTACCTCGCACATTAAGATGGCGACATGATATACACTGTATGAGTGCTTGACCGCAGTATTTACAAAATTTTGATGAAGGGTTAATATCTCTTAAACAATTAGGACAAGGTACTTCAATTTCTTCTTGGTTCATATTCTTCACTTAGGATAAAAATAATTATTATATATTGTTTCCTATTTTTCAATAAGTAAAAAGTTTGCTTGACAATACAAGAGAAAAATGTGGATACATAACAATTTATCCGATAATGTTAAAAACAAGCAACTTAAATTATATATGATATGGAAATCAGTAAAGACGAACACAAATCTATTAGAGCTGAAGTTAGGACAAAGTCCAAATTTGAAGAGCCTAAATTTGAATTTGAGGATATGATTATAGAACATCAAAGAAAATTCCCTCGTACAGCTGCGTTTGTTGAAAGTCCAAATTACATTCAAGCTATGCTGAAACCATTAAGGTATTTTTATATATTACCTATCGCTTTGATGAAATTAAAACTTAATACTATTATCTCTCAAAATTGGAAAGCTTACCTAAAACTTTGGATTTATATCTTTCTATTATGCATACCCAATACCGTGCTTGTGTTAGGAATTTTCGCAAAGGAAGCGTTTTTCAATGATCTTATTTTTACTGTCGTTTTACCTTTTTTAATTGCTGTTTTACTGTCATTATTTTATCTTAAATTTACACATGATGGTTTTTTAGGACTTATAAGTGCTAAACAAATAGAATGGTTAGAGGCACCGGTGAAAGAATATTACGATAAAATTTATGATAAACGTGCACCAAAAAATATATTATTGATAATTTGTTCGATAGTATCAGGAATAGGATTAGCTATCCCTATGATTATTCTTGCATGGAGCAAAGGAATTGTTCTTTCTATTGTTTTTGGCATTATTAGTATTATTTTCAATCCAATACTTTTTTACATATTCTTTCTTACTAGTATCTTTATGATACAAAACACAAAAATTTATTCTCAAGTACTAGAAACCATAAAGAATCGTGTGTCGCGATATATAGATGAATATGGAACATTACTTACTAGAGAAAATTATGAAATTATTTGGGCATTGGGTGACACACCAGGGAGATCTATCCGACAACTAGAAAACATCCCAATTGCAGGAATTTTATCCGCTTTAATTATTACTCTTGCTATGATTATGGGTTCTCTCAATCAGTTAATTTATGGCTTCTATGGAGAAATGTTAAGATGGGCAAATCCACCTCTATATGATGGAACACTAAAATACAGTGATGTTGTTGGTATAATTGCTCTTTTAATCGCTACAATAATGGTGATAGTGGTAGTGTTTCCTCTTTATACTTTTAGCACAAAAATGAAGAAATTCAAGCAGAAATCTCTTATAGAATTAGATAACTACATCTATGCAAATGTAATTGAATTTGAGGAACGTTATGCAGATTATGCAAAACAAGAAGCAGTAACAATGTTCTCGTTACGGGAGTTTATTGCTGCAATGAAGACTATACCTATTTCTACGACTAAGATATTAAAAAGTGTCGTAGCTGTATTGATGTGGTTCTTGAACGTAAGGAGAATATTTTTAGCTTTTGCAGGGTGATACAATGTCGTGGTTAAAAAGAAAAATATTAGGTGTAAAAGGCATTTCAATATCTATTATTGGTGTTGGAAATGCTGGGTGCAGAATTGGTGACCTATTAATTCATGAGTTAAGAGAAAGTAAATTTTCTGTCAAATCTTTGGCGATAAATTTATCAGACAATTTCAGACCAGAAATAAAGAATTTTTCAGATAAATTATGGATTAATGAGAAATATCTTTCAAGCCATAATAACATAGATCTAGCAACAGAACTAATGGAAAATAAAAAAATAGACTTGTTAGATAAAATAAAAAATGTTGTTTTTTATAGAAAAGAAGATACTAAAAAGGATCAAATTTTAGCTCTTCATCTCGTTATTGCTAGTGGTGGTGGTACAGGTTCAGCAGGTTCAATGATAGTAAGCAAGATGATTTCTGAAGTAACAGGAACAGCTCCTACGGTTATCTTTGTAGTTCCTGAAAAAAGTGAACCCGCTAGCGTTCAATACAATACTGCTAAAGCTATACATTACATGGGCTTTGATGCAAAGGGTTCACAATGTCCTATCATTCTATTTGACAATGAAAAACTCATACCTATGTTTAGTGATGAAAACATAAGAACCACCCTTCAAAAATGTAATAATTATTTAGTTGAAACTTTACATACAACCATATTAACAGCTACTCAAACAGGGGATCATAAAGAATTTAATGCTTCTTTGAAGGATTTCTTTAAAGCTTTTAGTGAAGAAGCAAAAGGTTTAGGTGTGATAATCTCTCTTGACAAAACCTTTGATGACGCCAAAAGAGCTAAAAATGTCAGATTTTCTGACATACTCTTTAATGAATTAGATAAAAATTCTAGTTTGACTGCAAATGTAACTAGAGCTAAACGAGGATATCTTGCGGTTACAGCACCGTTATCCTATCAAACCACATTTGAAGCAAGAAAAATAGTAAAGAAATTTGAAAGAGGGTCAATTGAGTTATCATTAACTTCTATTGATGAACCCGTTCTATCAATTAGAGGAGTTGTTACAGGAATTCATCCTGATTTTGTTGACCGTTTTTGGGATATATTAGAGAAAGGTCGAGACAGTAAAAAAAGCTTCTTGAAAATGGAACATGAAATCAAACAATCCTACATACAACTCAAAGATTAAAGTCTCTGTTAGTGGGTGATAGAAATCAAACATACTAAAATAGTAGCAACACTAGGACCAAAATCAAATGACTACAGAACGATACAAGCGATGATTGAAAAAGGAATGGATGTTGCTAGATTAAATTTTTCGCATAGTAATTATACTGAACATAAAAAAACTTTTGAGTTAATAAGAGAAATAGATGAAAGCGTTGCAATAGCTATAGATATCAGCGGACCTAAAATACGTCTAGGGGAGTTAAAAGAGAACTTTGAACTTGAGATAGGTAATCAAATAATCTTAACAACAGATAATATTGTTGGAAATATGGAAAGAATACCAATCAATTATCCGTTACTACCTCAAGAAGTTCAAATAAATACTCACTTGTATATAAATGATGGATTAGTTAAGTTAAATATCAAAAAAATTGAAGATAATGATATATATTGTGATGTTTTAGATGGAGGAGAGATCTCGTCGAAAAAAGGAGTTAATGCTCCAGATGCTAATCTTAGTTTTTATGTTCCTACAGAAAAAGATGTTAGAGATATAGAACATGTCTGTAATTGGGGTGTAGACTACTTCTTTATTTCATTCGTAAGAAGACAAAATGATATTCAAAAAGTCAAAGAAATCATCTTAAATAATACAACTGCAAACATA
>CAZEQQ010000183.1:0-5824 GCA_964514425.1 uncultured archaeon | reverse complement strand
GGTTCCATATGGTTCTGGAAGAACAAATGCTTGTTCAACTAAAATCTTCATGTGTTTGGTTTCACCGGTAGCATCATTTCTTACTTTAATCTCGTGAGTACCTTTCAAACCTTTACTAAGTAATTTACTTTCTTCAACACCTGTAGCTATAGGAACTCCTGTAGCAACAATAAACTGTTCGTAATTGCTATTCATTACTAAACATAAAGCTGCTTTTAAAGCCAAAAGACTATTGTCAATAGACTTCATTTTACCTTCTGATGCTAAAGGTTTCCTAATATCACTTTGAAGTCTAGCAAGTTCTCCAATATAGATCTCTCGACCGTTTTTGTCTTGAATGACAAGATTATTCAACCAACTTTTATCTTGCACCATACCTCCCCAACCTGGATTTGGTTCTCCTATAACAGAGGGTATCTTAAATTTGTGTTCTCCACTACAAAGTTTAATTGTTGATGTTCCTAAATCTACACCAACAGCTTTTATCATTTCTGTAACTGGGCTCATAAAAATCACCGTATATAATATTGAATTTCCATAATACTTATTCAACTTTTCTTTAAAACCCTTTGCATTTTCGAAAAAAAACATTAAATATAGGTTAAAAGTATCTAATGAAATTATTTTAGTGAAATTAAAATTGTGGTATAAAAATACTGGGAGGTTGTTCACTTTTACTTTGGCTATTTTAGTTATTCTTTGCACACAAACACCCTTTTCAGAAGATTTATGTAGTTCATTGTTTCTTTTATTCTATGGTTGATAATGAATGGCAACTTTCAGTTGAGTCATATAATGAGAACAAAGAGAAACAGCTAATTGAACTCATCTTCTATGATTATGAAAAATTAGTCAAAAAACCCTATTTTTTAAACAATGAGTATTTTTTGGAATTATACCAAAAATCAAAAAACTCTGATAAATATTCTTTTTCAGGAGGATTGACAAAAATACTGTCTCCAGATGGAGATGATTATTCACAAAACAGTTTCTATATTATTAGCGGAACAGATCAGAATCAACTACTATATGCCGTTCTACTAGGTGAAGTGCAAGATGTAGGTTTCAAAATTGTTGCTTTCTATCCAAAATTTTTGGAACGACAAATAGAAACAAACCCAAAATTTCTTCTCAATTTAGCGGTTTTAATGCTTAAAAAAGAAGAAGCATGGTCTACCATCAATGTGGTTGGACCAAATGTGAAGTAGAAAAAAATAGAATGATAGAGCAACTAATTTATGAGTTAGACTTGCTTTCTTGAATTAATTTTATTCTTTGTTCAACAACTAACTGTGTTAGTCTTTGAATTGGTTTAACAATATTTTGAACAGACGGAGGTCTGTTTGTAATAGGTAGTCTTCCATCAACGAGTATTTGATCTCTATTCTCATTATTTAGAATTTGAATGAGGTCATTTCTTGCATCCAAACAACTTCCTGTCATGACGTAGTTAGCAACATTCTCGGAAGGTATAGCCTTTTTTTCTTCTAACATAGTAATGAATGCTCTTTTATCTGTTCTTTCAGTTGATGACAAATCTGCTTTGTTGATAAAAGATATTACTGGAATTTTTGTCGCAAATTTTTCTCCCACTAATTCCTTTACTTCCTTTACTGTTCTGACATTGGAATCCCATGCACTTTTACTAAAATCTAAAACTAATAGTACTGCATCTGCACCTTTTAAAACAACATCTCGTTGAATTTTATGTCTTTCCTCACCAGGAATGGTCCATAATTGGTATCTCAAACGATCGAATTTCTTCCCTTGGAAAGGAGGAGTCTGGAAACAACCTTGGTCAAAGAAGACCGTTCTTCCCGATTCATCTTGAATTTTGGTTAATGATGAAACGATTAAATCAGGATTTTCCATTCTTCTTAAAGCATTGAAAACAGTTAGCATACTCGTTTTTCCAGCTAAAGATGGACCAAAGAGAACAATTTTAATCGTTGGATGACCCTCTCGATCAACTGCAAAAATATCATTCAATTCTATTTGACTCATATACTAATAGTCAAAACAACAAATATAATAAACTTTCTGTCTAAACTGAGAAAGAGTGGGATTAAAGAAATGAAGAAATACTACTTCATTAGTTTTAGATTTAACCTAAACCTCGAAATTTTTCATAAAAAAGAAAAGAAAAGAAAGAAAAAAATCGCAGTTAAGTTTTCCTTCTTTTCCTTAAGCTAGGAACTATTAGCGTACTTAAGAAGAGAGCTATTAAACCAAACATGGAATAATGAAGATCGGATGTTTCCTCATTAATTGTAATTGTTTCTGAGGCAGGAGAAGTTATTGTTTTTCCTGCAATTCGAACGTTTACAATTGAATAATACTCAGCAGGGGCTAAATCACTGATGTTATCGACTGTAAACCAAAGATTTGTTGAGCTGTTGTAGTCAAGAGAATAATGTGACTGAACCTCTCCATCGCTTGAATAGAGAGTTGCAGTAACAACAAAATCATCAATTATCTCAATATAGTTAATTAAACTATAAGTAAAAGCAACTGTTATTGATAATTCATTGTGATTTAGTTCTAAAGTAGGTTGATTAACCACTAAAAAGTGTTCAATAGTTACACTTCCTAACGTTTTAGCTCCATAAAGGATAGATTCATAGGGTGAAACTACTAATGTATATGTTTTCTCTTTTAAAAATTGAAGATTAAAACTTCCGTGCCAATTATTTTCTGTGGAATATGAGAGAGGAAAAACTTCAGTAGGAACATTAAACTCGTCATAGAGGATAAGTGCTATATCACCTAAATTATTAGTAGTTATCTCTGTGCCATTTAAGAAAAACACTTCGATATCTGATACAGAAAGATTCCAAGAAGTATTGTTGTAAGAATAGTTTCCTTCAATTACATCAACAAGTTCTGCTTCAATTAAAGAATAGTCCAAATTAGTTTTAAATCCTAATCCAAACTGATTATTTGGACTTACATAAGGTGTGTTTAAACTCATAATACTGCTAATGATATAAACGGTAGTTATTGATGAACCATTAATAGGAAAAATTAAGTTAGTAGAATCTTTGAGCTGTTGAAAAACGCTCCAACCTGTGGAATCTTCTACCAATACAGACAATCCTATTGTATACATACTGGGTTTATTAATCTCATAAATGAATATGTCAGGAGTGTTAGTAATTCTAGCAATATGAAAACCATAGTAAACATGTTCAATAGCTTTTCTAAAGACTGGAAAAGTAGTATCAACAGTATGTGATGATGATGTTACTGTAAATTCCAAGTTATAGAAACCATACAACCCTTCTGCAATCTCAGTATTATCGATAGTTAACGCGGTTACCCAATTTAAATATAACTGGTTAAAAGTTAGATCATAACCATTTTTACTCAAAGCACTTTCTATCCCTTCTGCACCTTGATTAAGAGTGTCAACTATATCTCTAATAAATGAATCTCCATATTTTTCAGCAAGATAAAACAGAAATAGATAAGCTCCTCCATAATCTATTCTAACATCTTTTCCACCTGCACTATTATAGTTCCAATAAAGTAAAGAATCTTGTGGATTATTCCTAAAGAAAACATCTGCGAAATAGGTCAAATTGGAGTTATCTAAGTATCCATTGATATAGACTGCTAACTCTGCACACCCTTCATCAATGAACCACAACTCGTCCATGTCATGATTGAAATGAATTAGATGTTGAAATTCATGTGCTAATACTCCAAAACCATAGTTATCTGATAAACTATACTCTATAAAAACCATTTCGCGTTCATTTGAATCACTATAGATGGTTTCTGAAAATTCATGAATAGGATTAAAGTATCCTGCAATACCATAACCTATGTTTCTTAATAGAACAGTAACTTTAGGGTCACCATCAATATCACCTAAATAACCATCAGGATGACCAAAATATTGAACATTAGCTGGATAAATTTGGTTGTCAAACTCATTTTGCCATTTTTCGGCTTTTAATGTAGTAGTTGTAGAACCATCCTGAAGAACTCTGGCTTCTTCAATAAAAATGTAACAATGCTCACCAATAGCTAACAGTCGCGCTTCCATATTAGCATAAAGATAAGGGGAAGACGAGAAGTCTATTATAGTTCTAAAAACTACAATGTCACCCACTTCAAGCTCTGATTCGGGTTTAACATTACTTCTTGTTTCTACTCTCATTTCTTCTAAAGGTAAACCTTTCATGTCTTCACTTACTTTTGCTTTGAGTATCTGAGTGGGGTTTCGTGGCTCTGATTCAAATAATTGTTCCACAACAGAACCTTGTTGATCTTGTTTGTTGGTTTCTTTTTTTAGTTCTGTTATTTCTACAGAAGCAATGATATTTCCCATTGCTCCTAGAAATAATGCAAGAAAACTAACTGTTAAGAGTACTTTTACTAATGATTTCATTTTCTTCCTATTTCTATTAAAGAAAAACATCAATATAAACCTTAGGAATTAACAACCAAAAGGAAAAGAAAAAGCATGAAATTGAAAAGGATAAGTTTCGCTACAAAGTAAATCTAAAGAGTACAACTATTCCCGTTAATATTGCATTTAAGATAAACATAAAAACTCCTAGACTAATCAGTTTTTGGGCTAATATACTTTTTTTCGCTGACTTTTTCGCTGACTTTACTTCTTTTCCCCAATAAGTATCTTTTTCTCTTTTGAATTCCCAATATTCCAAATAATCCTCTTGATCTGCTTCAGGATCACATATCACGCGTATTCTATCTGTTCTAAATTTCTTTCTAATATCCATCACTTTTACTACTATTTCTAAAGAAACAGCAGCTTTTGGGGGTTTCTTGAATACTTCAGGGATGTAAACTAATTCTTCTCCTTCCTTTTTCATATGAGGGATCTTTTTTTCATTAATCGATATCTCCAAGGTTTCGTAGAGTATCTCTTTTTCATCATATCTAACTCTTATTTGAAATTTAGTGGGAATTACTGTTGTGTCATCTGGTTCAACAATTCTCATTTTAGGTACAGGTTTATATGCTCCAACTCCACCAAAACAACCTCCAAAGAGAATTATGAAAGCGACAATAATAAGAATTATTCTTTCAATGAAAATCCAAGGATCATAATTGCCTAATAGCCACAAAAGTAAGGCCAAAAAGCCAACACTACCAAAAAAAATAGCTGACCATTTTAAATTGTGTTTTAGAATTAATTTAGTCTTTTCTTTGAAATCCAAATTCAAGTAATCTGTTTCATCTTCTTCTTTTTCTCTTTTGAATGCCATGTGTCTCACTAATCGCTAACTATGTATTTAAAAAGAGCCACTGAATAATAGAACATCAAAATCGATAAATGGATACTAAGGAACGTTGCTACAGTTGTACTATAACCTGGCATACTAATCCCTCCAAATGCAGCATAAACAAATAAAGTTCCACCTGCAAAAAGGAAAGCTACACTAAAAGCTAATGCTGAAACCATCTTGATAATTACTAAATCAAAAGCTGTATCTGGTTCTTCTTTAGTTTTTTTTCTGTCTACCACATTAATCGACCTTCTAATTTTTATCATTCTCTATGCTTCTTAACAATTTTTTGTTTGCTCTAATATAATTTTTCCCTCTTCTATTGTAACTCTTATATCTCGCTGTGTTTCTAATTGGTCAAGAATGTGCCTGGGAAGTTGAATATTTCCATAACGATCGAGATATAAAGAATTTAACTCTGTCATATTTTCTAAGTTGCAAGTATCAGAATATCCCGAAATTCTTCCATCAACAATTTGAACGACCCTATTCGTTTTTTTAGCAACTTCAAAATCATGCGTAACAATAATGACAGTTGTTCCCATCTCTTTATTCAATTCTCT
>CAZEQQ010000182.1:0-5830 GCA_964514425.1 uncultured archaeon | reverse complement strand
ACGAACTTGTTGTTGTAATCTTGTAGTTTTCTATAATATATGGATCCTCTGTTGTACCTGAACCCGAAAAACCATAAGTTACAAAATCCTCGTCGTAATTGATGGTAATTGGTTCGTGATCTTCCAATTCTTGTAAATGCGGTAGGTCTAAAATAATATTAGTTCTTTCCTTTGAATCCTTATTTTCAAATGATATTGGTTGGTTTCTCTCACCTAGAATATATTTACTGATTCTATCTTCCTTATTTATTTTGAAAGTATCGTTTCTATCCTCATTTTCGACCAAAAAACCCTTTCCATCATTAACTTCAGCTATATCTCTTGTTGCATTAGTTTTTGTATTAGCACCTAGTAGTATAATCAACAAGAAAGTAGTTAGAAAAATTACCCTTTTTTCTACCATTATGTTTCACCTAATTTTTTCATCAAATTATGTTCAAGATACTAGATAAAGGCTTGAATATTTAAATGTGCTTCATTAACTTCCTTCCATTCTTTTTCTCTTTTTCCCTTTCTCTTTATCCTTCTCAAATTCTCTTTTTCAAGTTATTATTTTGTTTTTTGTTTAGATGTAAAGTTTTCATCAGTTGGGTCTTTTCCCTCTTAAAGATGATCAATCTTAGCATACTGACCACAAAAAGTGATTTTAGTAGAACAAATTCATGGAATAATTGTTAGAAAAATAGAGGCTAATTACTTGTGGTTCCATTCTTTGAGAATCTTGATCCCAATTCTTAGTCGTGTAACAAGTATGATAGATTAGCTCTAAAGGCTCAAAAAAAGAAAATAATGAAAAAAATGTGAGATGAAAAAAAATGTATGTGTTGATTAACCTAGACCCATCATAAATGATATGGTCTACCAAACACTGACTAACATATATTGCGTTGAATTATGCACTAAACATTTTAACATTTACCTTGAGCTTTATTGTTTCTTACAATACTCAAAATTTTTTAACAAAAAAGCAGAAGAGTTGTCTTTGGCTCTCTTTGTTTCTTATAGTAAAGTTTCTAGTAGTGGTTCAATCCACACATCTAGAAACATCATTATCACAAACCCTGTCATTAATCCAAATGTTACTAAGTTTTTAGAGTTACCTCTTGCATGTGTTTCTGGTATTATTTCACTACTTACTACAAATATCATTGCTCCTGCAGCAAACGCCATTCCGAATCCTAGGAAGAACGAAGCTATTGACACCAGTGCTACTCCTATAAATGCTCCTATTGGTTCTACTAGCCCTGTACATGCTGCTATAAGAAATGATTTCTTTCTTGAATAATTTTCTCTTAATAGTGGCATCGCTACTGCCGTTCCTTCTGGTATATTTTGTAGTGCTATCGCTATCGCTACTATCAAGCCTGCTACTATCTCTCCACTTCCAAAACTTACTCCTACTGCTAGCCCTTCTGGAAAGTTATGAATTGTTATCGCAATTATGAATAGCCATAACGAAGCTAACCTTTTTGTCATTTTTCCTTCTCTTCCTCTTACGAAATGTTTATGAGGTGCCCATTTATCTATTAATGCTATAAATAGTGCCCCACAAATTATTCCAAGTGATACCACCCATATACTTCCTCCCACTTCTAGTTCTAGTGCTGGCACTATCAAGCTGAAAACTGATGCAGCTAACATTACTCCTGCTGCAAACCCTAACATCGCATTAAGTGCTCTATCTGATATTTGTTTTTTCCAAAACACAGGTAAAGCCCCTACCGCTGTCGCTAGTCCTGCTCCAAGAGATGCTAATGTCCCTATTAAAATGATGTTCCAATCTACCATATTTTTTCACTACTCTAAGTTAAGAATTTTGTTGTGCTTTATTTAATCTTTTAGTTTAGACAATGTTTAAACGCCTTTATTTCTCTTTTAGAAAAGATTTAAGTGTTTGAAATGTCCTATTATGACAATGCAAAATTTTGAAGAGTTACTACCCGAGTATATTTGCAAATATTTACCTTTACTAAGTAAAGGTCTTTTGTTTAAGATTAAAGATAAAGTGCTTTCTCTTGTTCATGATGACCCCCATTTAAACGATTATGCTGTTTGGAGAAAAGTTATCGAAGATTTTATAGCAGATTCTCCTGATTTAATCTTAACTGACCAATGGTATGCCTTAATAGCTGCAGAAACACTCTACGCTTTTTCTGTTTCAGAACTTCATAAAACTGTCTCTCAATACCCTTTGAGTCCTCCCTTACGCGCTTTTTCTTTCCTTTTACCAGTCAGTCCCGAACAGATAGAAGAGGCAAACAATAGAGTAATAACTTTAAGTGAGAAATATTTCTCTCTTGAAGGGCAAGGCTTATTGGAAGTAGCTATAGCTTATCGTCTTTTTAATAGCATTGCTTATTACTATCGGCGCTATAATCAATCTAAAAGGATTTGGGAAGAACTCTATCCTACTTTTTTGGAGTATGATAAAGCTGTGCAGCAAGAATATGCAGAGAATTTAGACCTGATCTTAGAATGGCGAGCTGCTATTCTCGTGTCTTTATTGAATGCCAGCCAGTATGATAAAAGAGGAGAAGTATTTGAGAATATTTTTACAGAGTTAAAAGCAATTATTGATTCTGTTACCAATCGAAATGTCTTGGGCATCTACTATTATGTTATTGGTTACTATTACCTCAATAGTAATGAATTGCAAGAAGGCGAAAGTGCTTTAGTCCTAGCTCAAGAACAATATAGGCATATTGGAGATGAGAATAGGGTAGCTGCCTTAAAAGTTGCAGTAGGCAATGTTTACTTGGATCAAAGTGATTATCAGAAAGTCATAAAAGAAGTTAAAGAAGCTTTAGAAATACTCACTAAACAATCAATAAATTATAATTCTTTAGTTGCAATGATGATGATCATTACTGCTTACAAATATGAGAATAAACTAGAAGAGGGAAAATCATATTATGAGCTTATCAAAAGTAATCTTTCGCTTATTACTAAACAAAACCATCCTGAACTATTGCATAATACTGCTAATGTTGCTTATCTCTATCGCGATTTTGAAACTATAGATATCTTAGAACAAGTAGCAGATGAAATGAAAAATAATCCAAACCTTACGCCTTACCACTATTTAAGAATTGAACAAATTAAGGAACTTAAACTTCTACAATCTCCAAACTTAGAACAACGTCTCGCTATTACTGAAAAGATGCTAGACTATTGCAAGGAGATTAATTTTATTAAAGAGTATGTTGCTTATTTATCACTAAAAATTCGTTTATTGCTACAATCTTATTGGATAACAAAAAGTGCCCACTATTTAAGATTATTAGAAAAAGAAGCAGAAACTTTATCTCACCTCATTCCCAAACGTTCAAGTCCTCACAAATGGATACTCTCTAATCTAGCTTTAGCTTATGTTTATGTGTTAACTGAAAAATTTTCATCAGCTAAAATAACGATTAAATTGATTGACGAGGTAATGACAACTGAACAATCTCTGTCAAATCAAGTATATTATAAATTTTTAAAGGATCTCTTGGATAAACAGCAAGATAACTTGTGGAAGAAGCAAAACTTACCAATCATAGCTTCTGAATATTATCTTTTAATGGAAAAGGACAAAGATAGATTCAATGAACAACTGTTTTTCATGACCTTTGTGGATCTTCTACACACTACTGAAGCACTTGCAGAAAAAGAGAAACACGCATACGAGGAACCAGAAATCTATGCACTCTTTATCATCAACAGTCAAGGCGTTTCCATCTACAGTTATGTTATAGATCAAAACATTACTATAGATGATCAGCTCTTTGGAGGCTTTATTTCAGCAATAACAGCTTTTTCTTCTGAGTTAATTAAAACGGATAAAGTAGGTTCTGCATCGTTGTTAAAAGCAATAGACTATAAAGATTGGACTTTATTACTCAATCCAAAACCAGAAATGACGACTGTGCTTGTAGCAGAAGATCAATCATTAGAAGTATGGCAACAACTAGAAACATTTTCACAGCTTTTGGATAAAATACCTGAAAGAATTAAGCAAGAATTAGATTTAGGAGTGATATCAGAAGGAACACAAGAGTGCCTTGATAACTTTTTCAATGAAGTATTTCTAAAAGAGAAGAGTGAACAAAGCAGAGGAGTTTTTAGTTAACATGCCCATAAAAGAAAAAATCAAACTTAAAGTATCCTCCAAAAATCGAGATGTAGGTATATTAACTCATATCTCGAGCTTACCCACTAACCAACTAATAGGCGATTTAGGCTCCTCTGCATTTGACTTTATAGACTTTCTTCACTCTTTGGGCTTTAACCTATGGCAATTTTTACCAATAGGTCCAACAAGTATGGATTTTTGTCCTTATCAAAACCTCTCTGCCTTTGCAGGGAATCCTTTCTTTATCAGTTTAGAAGAATTAAGCAAAAAAAACTTCCTCCACATTGACATAAATGAGGAAATTCATAAAAATAATACAACTATAAACGTTGATGATATCAGAAATTTTAAGTTACCTTTGTTATGGGAAGCTTTTCAGAACTTTAACAAAAAACAAGAATTTGAGAAAAACAAAAAGCTCCATAAATTTAGTAAAGTCAATTCATATTGGATAGAAGACTATTCTCTTTTTATGTCAATTAGAGAGAAAATGAAACAAATTTCTTGGACGGATTGGCCTGAAGAATTAAAAATAAGAGATGAAACAAGTTTAAAAAAATGGAAAAGAGATCAAACTGAACTAATAAATTACTATACATTTGAACAATTTATTTTCTTTGAGCAATTTAGAAATGTTCATGATTACGCAAAAAAAATGAAAGTAAAGCTAATAGGTGATATACCTATTTTTGTTTCATTTGATTCTGCAGATGTATGGGCACATCCAGAACTCTTCTGTTTAAGTAGAGAATTTCAGCCAACTTTTGTTGCTGGTGTCCCACCTGATTACTTCTCTGAAACAGGACAATTGTGGGGAAATCCTCTCTACAATTGGGACAAAATGAAGAAGGAGAAATATAAATGGTGGATAAAAAGAATACTACATTTGCATTCATATATGGATATCATCCGCATAGACCATTTTAGAGGGTTTGAATCATATTGGCAAATACCATCACATTCTACGACCGCTATCCATGGAAAATGGGTAAAAGGACCAAAAAAGGACTTATTTAAGCATTTACCTCGAAAAATAAAAAAAGAACACTTTATTGCAGAAGATTTGGGAATAATAACAGAAGAAGTAGAAAAAATGATTGAAGACTTGGGTTATCCAAGGATGAAAGTTCTACAATTTGCTTTTGATGATAACGATAAAAATCCCCATCTACCACAAAATTATGAAGAAAATTGTGTGGCTTATACAGGAACACATGATAATGAAACTACATTAGGGTGGTATAGAAATTTAGCAGATCTTTCCAAAAAAATGGTTCACAAATTCATAAGTTTAAAAGAAGAACCAGAAAAAGAACTAGAAGAAAAAGATGTAACACTTGCTTTAATTAAGAAATTATGGCATTCTAAGGCTAAAAAAGTTATAATCCCCTTACAAGATTTGCTGTTTTTGGATAATGACTCACGAATGAATACCCCAGGCACCATCGAAAGCAATTGGATTTGGCAAGCAAAACCCGAACAACTTTTAGGTGTCAACAAAGCGTTATGGAAGAAATTAAACAAAAATGCAAAAAGAGGGCAAAACAACTAATTTATATCTTTTACCCTATTTTTTGTTCTTCCGAAATGTAGATATTTATGTTCTGAGACAATAATATAGAATATATCAGTTGATTATATGCCAAAGGATAAAATAAATGAAAAGTTTAGAATTGACCATTTAAAAGAACACAGAGAAAAACATACCCTAGAAAT
>CAZEQQ010000181.1:0-5845 GCA_964514425.1 uncultured archaeon | reverse complement strand
TCAGTATTCTTTCCGCCTTTGTGGCAAGATTGGAAAGAATTATAGAGATGTGTTTGTGCTCCGTCTCTTGAACAACGTGCTGCTCTTAAAACCAGTTCTATTCCTGAAACCTATTATAGTTCCATGAACAAAGACTATCAAAAGAATAGAGATTTGCTAGTAAAAGGTTTACAATCTTTAGATTTTGACATTATCACTCCGAAAGGTGCCTACTATCTTTTTGTTGACATCTCTAAATTTGGTATGGATGACAAAACTTTTGCTAACTTTTTAGTTGAGAATCAAGGTGTTTCCTCTATTCCAGGCACCAGTTTCTATTCTTCTGAAAATCAATCCATAGGTAAGAAATATATCCGTTTTTCCTACTCGCAAAAAGAAGCAACAATTAAAGAAGCTTTAAGGCGGATAGAACAAAAAATGGAGCAATTAAACTATTAAAGAAGTAAAGATAAATTAAAGTGAGAACTCATGAAGCATCTACTCTTTCTTTTCGATCAAACCTTCAAATGAAATTGAAGATTCGGATACTTCTTCATGTTTTTTCATCATTCTTTCTTCAATTCTACCTAATCCTTCATAAAAACACCCAACAGGTTTTCTACTTTTAATAACAGATTCACTTATTTGTGTTCTATAGTCAGAATTTAATAGATATTTGAAATATTGTCTAAGAGTCAAATTTTTAGCTTTTAAAACTTTTTTTATGATGATAGCCATTATCAGAACTTGTGTGAATATAGCAAGGATAATAGTGGCAATAAGGTACATAAGTGGCGTATTAATGTGGAGGATATACAATAATGTAACTACAGGTATGGTTGTAGCTGACATAACAAGTAAAGGGACACCTATAAATATTAAAAGGAATTCACTGATTACCGCTACATTAGCAACTTTATGCCCCGTTAAATAATAACCAACGAATTTAATTCCTAGAATGAATGTTAGGAACATTAGGAGGAAAGCAGAAATTAGTTTCATTCCATCACTATCTCCTCCCCAAAGACTATAAAAGAAAAGAACAAAAAGAGCAATAGGAGCGAGAATTTGAAGCAAGATAGCACTTATTCTACGATTTCTATCTCTTCGTTCATAATCTGAAGATTTTTCCTTAAAACTTAAACTTTTCATTATTTCATCGCCTTATTTTGTTGTATTTAAACTTGGTATGTAATAAACGTATACAAATAGTGCAATTATGCTAGAGAGATTATTTAATTTATTGTGGAGAACCTAATGAAAAAGAGAGAAAAAGAGTTATTTTATTAGTGCTACTGGTTTTGTTCCTAGAGATTGCTTTACTTTAATGTAGAGTTACAGCTTACACATTTTATACTTTTGTTAAGATTGAATGTTCCACATGTAGTGCAAAGTTTTTCAGCTAAGGAAATAGCACAGCCATCACAATGAGTGCTAGTAGAAAAATTCAATTTACCACAAGCAGAACACCTTACATCACGAATAGGATCGCCACCAACAGAACTTAAACGAGCCTTCCAATCAAAATCTTGAATAGAAACAGAAGAATCAACAAGAGTTTCACGTTTAGTTAATATTTTTTCTTCTATTCTCCCTAAACCTTCGTGAAAACTGCCAATCTGTTGTCTACGTTCAAGAGTAGATCCTCTTTCTTGTGCTCTTAATTCAGAATTGGATAAATATCTAAAATATTGAATAATAGTCATATTTCTCTCTCTAAGTGTTTTTGTGATGAAAACTATTATTAACGAAATCTGGATAATGAGGATGGGTATAGCAATAAAAATAAAGTAAACACTTCTGTGTTCTATGTTAAAAAGTAGCAATATTAAAGTCATAGGAACATAGGTAGCAGCGATAACAATTAAGGGAATGCCAATAAAAATAAACAAAAATTCGTTGATTATAGCTAAACTTTGTCCCTTATTTCCTGTTAAGTAATTGTTGATGTATTTAAGACCCAAAATAACTACAAAAACAGGTATTAGTAACCATGCAACAATCCTTAACCCATCGTTATCTCCCCAAAGAGCGTAATGAATAAGACCAAAAAAAGCTAAAAGAGAGAAAATATTTATCATAACACTAATGACTATACGATTTCTCTTTTTCCTAGCACTAGAAGAAGGTTTAGCTTTAAAACTTAAACCACTCATATAATCATCCCATACTCTAATAGTTTTAACTGCTCATAGACATTTAAATATATTTCTAACTAAATTCATTAAATTAAAATTAACACGATCGAAGAATCAACAGCAGAGAAACCATAAATTTCGTCAGAAATGGAGAGTAAAAATAAAAACTGACATAAAAAAAGAATAAAGGGAAAGTAGAAAGGTCTAGAAGACCATTCAAACTTTATTGTATCTTTTCTTTATATTTAAAACTGCTAAACTAAACAAACAGATTAGAATAGTTAACCATGCAAAGTTTGTTCCATTTGTTTCTTCAGGATAATCATTGGGATCAAGAGGGTCAGTACCAGCATCAACTTCTTCACCATCAAGCCACCCATCACCATCTGTATCGGGGTTAAATGGATCTGTACCAGCCCAATATTCTTCTATGTTTGTTAACCCATCATTATCGGGATCTTCATCGGCGTCATCAACAAGGGGGTCTGTACCATATTCATGCTCCCAGCCATCGGGCATACCATCTCCGTCGGTATCAGGGTTGGTATAATCAGTTCCTATTTCATATTCCTCAGCATTTGTTAAGCCATCATCATCAAAATCCATGGCTCCATCAGAAGAATTTAATGGGTTTAAATAATATCTAGGATGCTGTTCAAGATATGTAGTATATTCAAAGCCGTCAGGTATACCGTCTCCATCCGTGTCAATCTCATTGGGATCTGTTCCTATGTGTTCTTCGAGTATATCATCAAGTCCATCGCCATCTGTATCATCAGGTCGAATTGGATTAGAGTCTGTATTGGAAACCTCTTTTGATTGACCAAAAATGTTATTAACGATTTCATAAGCGCCAGTTTCGTTGTAATCCATATAATAATTATGATTCCAGTTGATATTGTTGTCTGAACCTGAATTGTCAATTACTAACTCATTTCCCAAGTAAGACCATGGGAAGTTTCTGAAAATATAATTGTCATGGATATCTATGTAAGAGCACTCTTCACCATCTATTTCAATTGCACCTTGTCTTACCTTAAAAGTATTAAAAGAGATGTTGGCGTATGTTACAATACCCCTGATAGTAATGCCATACCCATCTGCCACGTCTAGGGTATTATTGCTTATCAGTATAGGTCTATCAATAGTTCCATTCTGATTTTCTAATAATAAGGCATAACGCCCATACTTGGTTGTTCCGTTATGTATCAAATCAAAATAATTATTAGAGAAAGTGATCGTTCCTTCGATAGAATCGCTGATAGTTATAATTGCACCACCATAGGGATCACCATATGCATTAGTGATATAATTGTCACTGAAGGTGAAATTTTGGTCGCCACCTCCCCAACCATAAGTTTCGAAAACTGAGGTGATGTTATCAAAGGTATTATAAGATATGTTTGTGTTATGGTTATCACCTTGACCATACTCAATGGCATTGAGCATATTTTGGAAGGTATTATGTGTAATAGTTGTATCATCGTTTACATCTCTTAGAAAGATACCTCGGCCATATGTAACATTATTGCCTATTTGAAAGGTATTTTTTTCTATCATAGCATTTGTATTTGATACAAAATCAAATAAAGCTCCAAGATTACCAGAATGACTATAAGGAATTTTGTCGCTTTTTACAATATTTTCATGGAATGCAATATTATGACATTCAAGGATTGAAACTATAGATTCAAGAGTATTATACGCAATGGTTAAATTGGTTACGCCAGTAAAACCGCTAGAGACCATTATATCCTTATCCGATGATATGTGGTTGTGTGTTACATTAAAGTTAGTATTTGCATAGCCTCCGTAAACTGTTGTAAATATATTTGCATTTAGAACTATATTATTATAAATTAGTACATTGTGTATATAATTAACTAAATAAATTGTTCTGTAAACATCTTGAAAGAAGTTGTGTTGGATAATATGTTCAGATTTTTCAATGGTAGGATCATCTAGATTTCTTAGGTAAATTGCGTCATCGTCAATATTAATAAAAGAACAATTCTCAATTGTTAAGTAGTTGATGACACTTTGCAATTCAAGTGTTCTTCCCTTTCCATTCTCGAATATCGAATCCTTTATCGTTACATAGCTAAATCCATCATATCCCGAGTTATGTTTAAGTTCTAGTCCTTTATCAAAGTTAGAGATATTTACGTTATCAAAGGTTATATTTGAACAATCGTAGGCATAAAACGCTGTCACTGTATCGCTTATTTGATAATCTTGTAGAGTTATGTTATCTGAATTAAAGATAAAAATCTGCCCGTACAGGGTCGTTATATCAATATTGGATTGACTATCAAGGATAGCTATAGGTAAGCCGTTAACTGTAGTACCAGTTAGTGATGCGGTGTGAATACCAGCATAAGATGCTAAACCAGAATTAATGAATGTATTGTTCTCAAGAACAGGATTACCCTGAATTACAACACGAATAATATGAAGACCGCCACCATTGGTAAAGCTATTGTTTGCTATAGTTAAAGTTTCTTCAAACCATGGAGTGGCAATCTCAACCTCAGTATTGTTGATAAAGACATTATTAACAATGTATATATTTTTTACATAAGCACCAGAATCGATCGCTCTTGTATTGTTAATAAAAATATTATCAGTAAACCTTGGTGATAAGGAATGTTCAATAGTAAAAACGCCATACTCTTTATTATTTTCGAAGTTGTTCTCTGTTACATTGACAAAATCGGCTCCAATGTATAATCCTGTATTGCAATTCTTAATGGTATTATTGTAGATTACAGCTGTATTCTCAATATCAGTCCATACCTCAATTCCTACATCATACCCAGAAATATAATTATTCCTTACGATGTAATTTTTAGTTGTAGAGCTGATTTCAATACCATTTTGCCCCGTATAATCATCTGTAATGATCTGTAAATTTTCAATAACGTATGGATCAGCTAAAGTACCACTACCAGAAGTAGCAGTAGCTGCTAATGCATCATCCCCTACTATAGATATAGGAGAACTTGAAGTATAATGTTTGACTTCATAGTTGCTAATACCCGCAGAAATATTACTTGAAATTAAATAGAGTACTATTAAAACAGATATTACATATATACTGTATTTTTTAGATGTTTTTGTCATTATTATCTCTTCTTTTGTTAGTGTTTATAATAAGAAATAGCTCCATTTAAGTGTACTCTAAAGAATATATGTTAATTTGAACATATGTAACAATCATTAGAATGTATTACATTTTGCTAACTAATTATACCAAAGTATAATTGACGCGAATGAAGAATCACAGTAGTGAAGCCACAGATAAATCATTAGAGGAAAAAGTATAAATGAAAAGTAAATGATTATAAAAAAAGTAAGAGGGGAAAAAAAATTCTCTTAACTATTGATCAAGAGATTTTATTTTCAGGAACACTCAAAGCTATATCTACTTTACTATCTGAATTTATGGGCGCAAATCAGCACGTTGAAGAAATTCAACTAGAATCTTTTACTTTAATGGTTAAAAAATTAGATTCTTACTCGTTTGTGCTAATAACTGAACTTTCTACACAATTCTTCAAAGAAACTTTAGATAATCTCTCTTTCCATATAAACTCTGAATTAAAAGATGTCATTCCTGAATTGGGATTAAATAAAGAGAAATTGTACAACTTCAATAGCATGATAGAAACACACTGGTTCGTAGAAGAAACAGAAACTAGCTAGTTACTTAATTTTTTTTTCTTTTC
>CAZEQQ010000180.1:0-5872 GCA_964514425.1 uncultured archaeon | reverse complement strand
ATTTTGTCGTTATCTGATTTTTTTTCTTCCTTTGTAGTTTGTTTAGTTTTATCCTGTTTCTTTACTTCCTTCTCTTGTTTTTGTTTATCGCCTTTCTTTTCTTCTACTATTACTTCTTCAGCAATTGTTTCAGTTACATTTTCAGCACTTGGAAGTGTATATTGTTCATAATCGAAATCATCAAAATCATCAAAAGAGCCATCACTTACCATACCATCTTCTTCTAATACTAGATAGTTCTCAATCATTTTTCCAATATTGAGGATAAAGATCTTGTCTTGATTAATTACACAAGATTCCTTAATTGAATCCATAATAGAAGAGTTAAACATAGTAAGCTCACTTTTGCTAACTTTATCAAATGTTTTTATGTCATAGAGGAAAAGAATCTGATCTACAAATAGGCCTATATCTTGAGCTCCTATTCTAACTAAGATTATCGAAATTTCTTTAGCTTTTTTAGTGCTTTTAATTTCAGTTACATTTTGAGTAGTATTAAACATTATTCGCTTCAAGTCAAAAATAGTGATAATGCTTCCTCTTAAGTTGACTACACCTGAAATGATATCAGATGTTCTAGGGAGAGAATAGATTTTATTTGCCTTAAAGACTTCTTTAACCATTCCAATCTCAATACCAAATTTATTGTTGTTAACGCTAAATACGAGATATTTTTGATTCTTTAAACTATTTAATGATTCCATGTTAATCTTTCCTTAAATTTATGAATTTCTTTATGATGACATCTTGTGCACTTAACACTAATAATTTTTTTAGTAAATGGTACAAAAATTTTTTTTCTATCATTGTTTGCAATAATAGGAAAAAAACTTTCACACAAAAAATAGATAGAAAGAAAGAGATATGTCCAAAATTGTAAGCTATGTCAGGCAGTATTTGTAAAGGTTGGTAGGCACTCATTCTGAACATATTCATTCCTCTATGTTGGTTTTGCTTATGGTAGTTATTTTTTGATCATCGTAAGTTTTAAGGACGATACATTCAGAAACACAAGCTAAATTTGGTTGTGGGGGATTTGTTTTTTGCGTGTTGTTCCTGAACATATTCATTCCTCTATGTTGGTCGTCTTATTTTCTTACTTTTCAGCACTAGTTCTAAAGTGAGCAATCACTTTAAGTAAGTTTTCTCCTAATTCTGTTAACTCTTGGGCAGATGAAGTCATTTGATGCATAGCAGCTGTTTGTTCTTCTGTTCCAGCAGCAACTTCTTCAGTAGAAGCACTAAACTCTTCTGCTTGGGCAGCAAGATCTTGGAAAGATTCTTGAAGTTTCTTTACAGAACCACCAATGTTTTGAACAATATTTTTGGTCATTTTATCTATATCTTTGGAGTTCTTACTTGTTTCTTCAGCTAATTTACGTACATTATCAGCGACAACAGCAAAGCCTCTTCCATGCTCTCCTGCTCTAGCTGCTTCAATAGCTGCATTAAGAGCAAGAATATTTGTTTGTCCTGCAATATCTTCTATAACAGTTAGTGTATTGTCAATGTCAGAAAGAGAACGATCTACTATTTCTGCCATCTTTCCTATTTCTTCCATGCTTTTAGCTGATAACTCTGATTGACTGCTTGATCCTCTACTAATTTGTTGGATAGTTGCAGCTATTTCTTCAGTTGTTGCATTAACTTCCTCTGAAGTAGAAGCAAGTTCTTGTGAAGCAGCAGATAAGTTCTGGGCACCTTCCAGTGAAACAGAGATAATCTCTCTAAGTTTTACTATCATTTGCTCTATTGATAAAGCGAGCGTGCCAATTTCATCACCACGTTTCTTATCTCGTTCATCAACTGTAACAGTAAGATCTCCTTCTTCAATACTTTTTGCTACAGCAGATACTCTTACTATAGGAGCGGAGAGATAAAGACCCAAAGCTATGCCTGCAATAATAGCAAGCAAAGCAAATAAGGATGCCAAGAGGATACTGTTTATAACTTGATCAGCAATTATTCCATCAACAGCAGCTTTACTTACAAATGCAAATAGTGTTAATCCATAATCATGATTTTGTTCATGTTCTATAAGATGTTCAACTACTGCATAATGTTCTTCTCCACCAATCATTAAAACCAGCATTCCATCACCTTCTATTGTAGAATCCTCCTCTCTACTTACTACAATATCTAATACATCTTTATTTGTGGTGTGGGTTTTTGGCATAAGAGTAACAACATCGGTATTAATCAAACTATTATCTTCGTGATAGAAGACTGTTAAATCCGCGGATATAATCATCAGACTGTGTTCAAGACCTTCTGCTTCAATTTCGTGAACATACTCTAATGCTTGATTTACAGCATCATCTATAATCCCAGTGTCTAATGCAGCTTTCATCATTCCTAAAAATTCGTCTGTGTCAGGATCGATTATTTCTACAATGTATGCTAAAACGTAATTATCTAGACTATCTTCAAAATCAATATACGTATAAACTCTATCATCCATATCTATTAAATTATTCCACCATTCTTCTCCTTTTTGGTAAAAATCTCCAGGTACTGCACTACCACTTGTGAAGGCATACCCTCGATCATCAGTAATAAAAATTTCTGCGATGTTAAGATTATCAGCGAAATCTTGTATATATTGAGAAAAGTCAGGGTCAAGATCATTATCAGGATTCCAAGGTAGTGCTGTTTTTGTAATAGCACTAGCATTTTCTGCATCCCATTTAGCTCCTTCGTAAGTAGCCCATAAATCTTCTGGGTCCCATGTAGAGGCGTTTTTAGCATTTTTGATTGTGAGGGGGTTATCTGCTAACATTAGTAAGTTTGTTTCAACACTTTCAAAAATTTGTACCATGCTAGTATATTGCCAATGTTCAATTAAGGACATTGTAATCATTTCTTCTTCAAGCATCGTGTTCCTATAGTTAATACTATTTATGACCGTAACTGTAACAACTGGCACGAGCGATAAAACAAGAAATATTGCTATAAATCGTATTGCGAGTTTTGTTAACTTAAATTTCGCCATATTTATTCATTCTCCAATATTTTCACGTTGTTCCAATTCCCGAACACTTTATTTTCATTGCAACGAAATATCAAATTCCTGAAGATTTCTTCTTAATTTCAAATTTTTTAGGTTTAAGATAAAGTATCGTAGATTTTTTGTAATCAATAGTGTAGTGAATTGGTAATTCAAACATATTAACACATCACCATATTTATATGTTTTGCTCAATGCAACTCACCAACAGCTATTATGCCCTAAGAGAGACTTTATATGGGGCATTAGCGATTTATAGTAAAACTTCGAAGTAGTTTTAAGACAGACCACTAAATTCGTTAAGCCAAACATTAAAGATCCTTTGATAGAATATTGTCGGCACCCAAATCCATTTACACTACCAATAAATTGATATAGGAAGAAGCGATAAAATATATGTAATAAAGTTTATATGTTATTATATCTTCATCACATATACCGAAGTGTTAATATGATGTTCGAAAAGAAAGGAGGATTAGATTCTTGTGGAAAACAGTAATAGTTTCAATTATATTCCTTTAGAGGATAATTCTTTCAGTTTTGAGAGAGCAAGTAATAAAGAAGAAGCTTTACTGTACCTTGCGTTTTTAAAGGATGGTTTACCTATTTTTGAAATGGATTTTCATGTGGAAGGAATGAAATATGATTCTGTTTTATTGGCAGGATTTATCTCTGCAGTTAGCACTTGGTCTAAAGAGATGTCAGACAAGGGATTAGAGAAGATTGATCAAGGTAGTCTTAAAGTAGGTTTTCTTGAGGGTAAAAACATTAGTTTTTTTTATTTAGCATCAGCGATTTCATTAGAGTTAGAATCCAAGTTACATATACTTTTACGTCATTTTGAGAACAAATATGATTTTCTATTAGAAACTGAATTTATTTGTGACACATCTCTTTTTGATGAATTTAAGCCATCTGTATTAAAGATATTATCTGAGCCTACAATCAAGAAACATTACATCCCTGTGCTTACTTTTACAAAAAGTGGGATAGTTAAAAAATATCCAAAGAGCGAGAGTATTGTTAATTTGATTAATGGCAAAACTACAGTTGCAGAGTTAAAAATTTTGACTGATTTAAATATTCCTGAAATTTCTGAAATTCTCTCTACTTTAAGACTTGATGGTTATATTGATTTTGAGGTAACTGTAAAAGAAACAGACATTTTTTCTTTAACTTTATTAGGTTATAAAAAATTATTCTGTGAAAAGTCATCACGATTAAGTTTTTCAGAGTTAACTTGTTCTTGTGATAACTTATTTGATTGTTTGAAGTTGATTGATGGCTCTAAGTCTGTCTCTGAAATATCCAAAGCTTATAATATGGATCTTTCTGAAGTCCAAAATGTTTTTACTCTTTTATTAAAAGAAGATCTTATTAGCCATGTCCCTGATTCTTATAAATCTGTCATTGTTCTTGACACCATGGTAAATAGTCTCTACAAAAAACTAGAAACGCTTACCAACTATGAATTCGCTCAAGACTTTATTGAACATAATTTTAAGGAGTATGATTCTCTTCTTTCAAATCTTGTTCGACCTTCAGAAAAAGGTTTTGATTTTAATTTACTGAAAGATTTTATTAAGCAAAGTGACGAATTTAGTTCATCTGAGCTCTATGAATCTTTTATGGATCCTCTTCTTACGATTTTTGACACTATTAGCGATTTATCTGAAGATGATGATGAAGATTTACGAGTATCAATTTTTGAGGAAATTAGTAAAAGATATGGAGTTATTTTCTAATATTTGATTTCAAATCTCATCCTTTTCTATCTTTTGATTTTTTGTTCAGTTTCTTTCTTCTATGTTCTCTAAGTTATAGGCATTTTGTAGTAATTCTGCGAAGCAAGCCACGAATCTCGTTGCAGGACCACCGTTAACTATATCGTGATCTATCATCATTGTTAAACCTATCATTTTTGTTTCCTTTATTTTACCATCGACAACTTCTACTCCATTCTTTATCCCTCCTACAGCAATGTTCAACGTTTTATCAGCAAAAGGTATTGCCCATCCTCCTATATTTTGTGCGAACATTCCTAAAGATGTTACTCCTACCGTACCTATTATTTTTTTAAGTGAAAAAGGATTTTTCAATATTCTTCTTATTACAAACTGTCTAATTTTTTTTGGTATAAAAACGTACCAAGAGGAGAATTTCGTGTTTTCTCTTGTTATTTGTTCCTTTTCATCAATGTTTTTATTCTGTAAAGCTCTAATTTCATCTGTTATTTCTTTAACACTTTTATTTTGTGTTTCCCTTACTACATAATTGTAAGGCACTTTTCTTCCTTCTTTCGTTGTGACTTCAATTATTAGACTTATATCAATATCCTCAAAGGTGACCCTATTTCTTCCTTTCTTATAAGAATTTAGTTCCATATTCTCTGAAACTGCTTTACTTAAGCATTTAATTATCCATCCCGTCAAAGAAACCTTATAACTTTTTTCTTTTTCTATTTCTTCTATCCTATTTAGAGCAGTAGTGATATTAACTTCTATTAACCCAACAACTCTAGAAAATTCTGATGCAATAGCATTATAATCTGATAGAATTAATTGTGTGTGAGAGATTTTTTCTTTCTTGTATTTCTCTTTCATATCTTTCTCTATTTCCTTTTTTCTAATATACTTTCTGCTTTATTTGATGAAAATAAGACTTTACTCTGATTAAAAATCATGTGTTGATTTTTTAAAACTACCATATTCTGTTACGTAGATGATTATACCTCAAACTTTGCGATAAATGAATTTATTCTTTTCATCTTGGAAACATTACTTTCATTATTTATTTGAGTTTACTATGCTTTCTTTCTCTCGTTCTCTCATTTTTCCTTTCTCTTTTTTCTATCTCTTTCTAGTA
>CAZEQQ010000179.1:4194-5894 GCA_964514425.1 uncultured archaeon | reverse complement strand
CAAAGATAATTTTTGCCTATAAATTGCTTTAAGATTTGTTTTAATTAAACTAATAAACATTTTTACTTCCATTTTAGTTCACTCCTTGAGCAGTGGAAAGATTGTTTTCACTTCCATTTTCATTCCCATTCCCATTTCCCTCTCGTAATGTTTTTCCTGTTAAATGTAGAAACACATCTTCTAACGTGTTAGTTCGTAATTGAACATCCAATAAAAGAGGTAATAACTCATGTTTCTTAATTGAATCCATAATAGGAGAAATGTGTGCTGCGCCATTTTTAGTAGGAATAGAAATCTTTGTTCTTTCTACTTTAGCTTCTTTGTAATTCTTTGTGATTTCTTGAACAAATGCAGAAGCTTCATCTTCAACATTAGTAGAAAATGAAATTTCAACGACTTCCTTGGTATCAAGCATCTGTTTAAGTTGAAAAGGAGTTCCTACCTCCAAGATTTTGCCATGGTCAATAATGGCTATCCTATCACTTAATTTATCAGCTACTTCCATTAAATGAGTGGTTAAGATAATAGAGATGCCTTCTTCCTTAACTAACTTATCTATGCTTTCCCAAAGAACATTCCGAGATTGAGGATCCATTCCACTAGAAGGTTCATCAAGGATAAGTACCTTAGGAGAATGGATAAGGCTCAAAAGAACATTTAATCTCCTCTTTTGACCACCGCTCATTTTTGCAGCAGGTCTATTTGCTAACTCTTGTAATTGGAATAAATCAAAGAGATGAGCAATCCTTTCTTTAGCATTAGGAACATTATACAAAGTAGCATAAAGATCAGCGTTTTCTTTACAAGTAAGAAAAGGATAGAAAACTAACTCTTGAGGACAATATCCAATCGTTGTTCTAATTTTATTATATTGCTTTACAAGATCTTTATCAAAGATTCTTATTTCCCCATTAGTTGGTTTTAGCATACCTACAATCATAGAAATTGTGGTAGTTTTACCTGCTCCGTTAGGACCAAGAAGACCTAAAACTTCACCTTGACGGAGCTCCAAATCTATTCCTCTAACAGCAAGGATGTTTTTATCATAAATCTTTTCAAGATTTTTAGCTTCAATTACAACTGTCATATGTTATATTCTGTTAGTAGCTTAATAAACTGTTAAAATTCTCTAATTAACAAAGAACTTTACAAAACAAAACACTTTGTACTACAAAGTGGTAATTTTAGATGGGCATTAATATTGGCACAGGTAAAAGTGACATGTATGGACAATACGCGCTATTGTTCTATATTATGCTTATTTTGTAAAAATAAATTTAAACTGAAAGAAATAATTGATTTAAAATAGAAATCAAAAAAGAAAAGAAAGAAAAAGATTAAACCTGTTTCTGTTCTAATTCGAGTAAAAAGTCTACTGTACGAAGCATCATAGCTAAAGGAACAATAGCTGCAACTACAAGACAAATAATACCAAAGATGAGAGAGACGAGATCATTATCAAGGTAAGATAAACCAAAATACGCTCCGCCAAAGATTACTCCAACTAAAGCCATTTGGAAAAGTATTCTCCAGGTAGACAAATAGGCCTCAACATACCCTAAGGGTCGGGCAATTATGGTATTACGTGAAGCTGTAAAGAGAAAAGCTGCAAAGGTATTGATTAAGAACATAATAAAAGCAATAACCATGATATATAAACCATAGTGAATTTCAAGTTCAGTTATTGAAACAGGATCGGT
>CAZEQQ010000179.1:0-4184 GCA_964514425.1 uncultured archaeon | reverse complement strand
GGTTAGAAAGTCTGAAACGATAGTAACTAGATTCACACCATCTCTTGTCGCCAAAAAATAACCTAAGAAGGCTACAGCACCAGCTAGAATATTATAGATTATTGCCATGACCAAGAAGACAAAAGAGTGGATGAAAGCATCAAATACATCTCGAAAAGCTGAATCGTGGTCAGCTTTACTACTAGTAGATTGTGAAGATTGTTTTGATTTTTTAGACATAAGAGTTTCCTCAAAAAGAAAATGTCCTTAGTGTTTATAAATTCAAGTCATATTAAATGAATTATACTTATTATGGAAAAGTTATACAAAAGAAAAAGAGATAATAGAGTGATAAAAGAAGAAAAAGGACGAAGAGAGATTAATTTAAGGAAAAAGGAAAGGAAATAATTATATTATGTATATAATTACACCGAGCATTGTTAACGTTCACTCTTTCTTTACAAAATCTTGGATATAACGATAAAGAGAACCCCACATATAATCATCTTGGCGATCTTTAACTTCAAAATTGTTCACATGAAGCCACTTAGTTAAACTATCTTTAGTTTTATCATCGTAAACATCATTGATTTCGCCATCATAGAAACCATCCAAAGACAAAACTTCCTTAATCGTTTTCATGACTGTTCCCTCTAACTTTACTTTATCATCAGGAGCATCACGAGTTAATAAACTCAAATCATAAAGGGTGAAAATTCGATGAATTTCTTGAATAGGTTCAAGATGGTCATCTACACGAACATCAATGTAACGATCAGTGCCACCATCATAAGCACCTTGTTCTTTAACAATGAGAATCGCTGCACTCTGTTGGCCACGCTTATCTCCACCTTTACTTTGACCAGCATCCAAAACAGCAAGTAAACGTTCAATAAGATCACCAGAAGTGTCTTCAAAAGCTTGAGACATAGCCTTAACAACATCACCAGAGGCTAAAATATTTCCTTGACAAGTATAGTTTTCACCAACAATATGACCAGCCCAAGAGTAACACTCTTTACCTGTGAAAGAAGCAGAACGACCTTGTTTATCAACAACACCGAGTTGGCGATGTTCTCGACCATCATCATCTTTAGTAAGAATATCAATAGTTTCTTCAGCAGAAAAACCTTGTTCTAAAAGAGCTAAACCTTTAGGACCATAGTGCGTGTTAGCATAAGCTTGAGTAGCGATAGCACCAATGTTAGCTCGAGCAAAAGGAACAATCGAACCTACAGAAATGAATTTAGATTGAACTGCAACTCCCCACTCTTTTTTTTTCGGATCATGAGCGACAATTGAAAATGTCATACATGCTACTCACCATAGAAATTTTAAACTTTTTGTAGGTTTGAATGGAAAGCTTAAATAGGTGAATCACTACTATAATACTTAGAGGTGTTGAATATAGCAACGCTGAAAGAAACAGAAGAATTAAAAAAACCTTTATAGAACTGATAAATAATGATAAAGAGTTTCAGACATACATTAAAGGGTTTTTAGTTTCAAGTTTTACAACAAAAGAGGAAATAAAACAACTTCTAGAAGAAATAAAAATTTTAAGAATAGAATTCAGAGAAAATATGGAGAAAATAGATAAGAGATTAGAAGAGCAGAGAGAACACTTTAATAAAAGGTTCGAACAAGTAGATAAAAAATTGGATGAACAGAGTAAGAAAACAGATAAGTTTGGGTTAAAACTAGAAGCTTTAGGGGCAAGATGGGGAATAGATAGTGAAAAAGCAGTAAGAAATGCTTTAATAGGTTTATATGAAGAAACATTTAATGTTAAAGAGAAACAATGGACACATTACGATCAAGAAGGGAAAGTGTTTAATTTTCCAAGCATAGTAGAAATAGATGTAGTGATACAAAATTCAGAGCATATACTAATAGAAATAAAGTCACATGTAAGAAGAAGTGATGTAACAGAATTACTAAGAGTAGCTGAATTGTACAAAGAAAAAGAAAAACCAGAAAAAGTAGCACTAATAATCATCTCACCTTTTATAGAAAATATAGCAGAACAATTCGCAAAAACAGTGGGGATAAAAATATATTCAGAGCAAATGAATTGAAAAAGTGGAACAATTTAAAGGAAAAAGAATAAAGTAAAGAAGAGAATATAGGAGAGAATTACGAAAAAAGGAGAAAGAAAGAAGAACTAGAAAAAACAATGAAGATATACAATAACGTCTGTCAAGAAATTATAGATTACGGATGGGAAGAAAAAACAGTAAATAAAAGAAGGAAAAAAGGGAAAAAGACTTTCTAAGGATTATTTATTCTATTTCGCTTGAAACGCTTTGTAGAAACAATTAAGAGTAGTGAAGTGGAGACTAAAGCAAAGGAGAAGAAGAAAGGGTAAGGCGTAGGAACAGTAACTTCTGTAGTATCAGTATTAGCATCATCTTGGATAGTAACTTGTTCAGTAGAACTTTTCTGTTCATTATTTGCAAAATCAACAGCAAGAATGTAAAAAGAGAGAGAAGAACTAGCGGCAAAAGGACCAATAAGAACACTAAAAATGCCACTACCTGATGAAGTCATAAGAATAGTGTGCCAGGAACCACCACTAAGACGGTAAAACAATGTCACTTGATAAACAGCATAGTTGTCAATAATTTTAGCACTGATATTTAATTGTTCATCAGATGTAGGGTCAGAAGGAGAGTGAGAAAGCTGAGTGATAACAGGAGATTCAAGGTCTCCAAAACTATAAGTCGCACTAGTAGCGCTATTGCCGGAAGCATCAATTGTATAAATGTAGTAACTGACACGTGAGCCTGTAGAATGATTCCCAAGAGTTACACTATAATAGTCGGCTCCATCAAAATTCATTTCTAACATTTGATAAGAGCCATGATTAATGCTATAGTACAATCTTACATTCTGAAGCGTAGTATGATTTGTAATTGTTGCAAAGATTGTTATGGTATCACCATCGGATGGAGTGCTAGGAGAGTGAGAGATATCAGAGATTACAGGAGGAAGTAAGCCACCGTCGATAATAATCCATCCAAAAGTATCTATGATGAATTGTCTAGCTATACTTCCATTACTAGTATACCGAGAGTTTCCTGCATGAAACTCTACACCTAAATGGAGAGGAAGTTGTGACCACCCAATAAGTAGAGCATCATAATTAACAATAGATAACGTGACACCCTCGAACATATAACCCATATTTGTGGTACTACTTACATTCCACGACCCTAAGTCCTGATTAAAAGGAGAACTTGCAAACATATAGCCCATATCAATGACACTTGAAGTGATCCAATTGTTAAGTGATTGGTTAAACGAAGAATCATAAAACATAGCAAACATATATTTGACATTTGATGTATCCCAAGTATTAATTGGTTGATTAAACAAAGAACTTGCAAACATATGACTCATGTCACTAACATTTGTAGTGATCCAATTGTTAAGTGATTGATTAAAAGGAGAACTATCAAACATAGCAGACATATATTTGACATTTGATGTATCCCAAGTATTAATTGGTTGATTGAAATTAGTCTGAACATTCCACTGTCCAGAAGAAAACATCTCAGTCATAGTGATTATATTTGATACATCCCAGCTATTCATATCGCCTTGATCGCCTAGATAAAGACATTTTTTAAAAGCTTGTGCTAGAGTCGTTGTACCTGTTAAATCAGGAGCATCAGTGGCGGTAAGAACCATATTCTCACAACCATAGAAATAACCGCCAGAGTTGCCTAAACGCATATCACCCCATTGGATCAACTCAACAATTTTCAGTCGATCGCCGTTATTACTAAAGCACCAACCATGTAATGTTCCTGAAATAGTCAAAATATAGTTCCCTTCGGATGCATAATTATGAGTGACTTCAGCTTGGTTCCAACTCGTTATCTGGTCGCTAGTTTCATCTCCCCATTCAACAATAAAATTGTAGGTTCCACTTTCCTGTAAAGGTAAACGTATTTGGCTAGAATTACTCGACCCTTCGCTAGTTAGATCTGTTTCCCAAATAGTTACAAAGGATGAACTATCCGTGATAATGTGAGTAGGACGAGAAGTAACTGTTCGTTCAGAGTTTATACTACAGTCGATATTAATTGTAGATTCATACCTATTTCTTTCTTGTCCTAACAGTTGAATATCCTCTAGTGGTGATATGAAAGAAGGCGTTATAGGTTTTTTATCGAATTCTATATTCTTCCCTAATTGAA
>CAZEQQ010000178.1:0-5896 GCA_964514425.1 uncultured archaeon | reverse complement strand
ATAGATGCTGATTTCTATAAATCAAAAGAGAAAAAGCATTACGAGATAAATGTTCAACTATGATTTTTTCGATTCGTTTATCTCACAATCTTTTTTCATCTCTCATTCTGTTCTAATTAAAGCACAAAAAATTAAGAAAATAGGAACTAATTCTAATTTTTCTTTAGGCTTTTCTTTCTAACCATTCTTTTATGATTTCAAACGCTTCTTCTCTTCCTGCATCCATTGTAACAACATGAGCACCATTTTTAAGGAAAGCTGCTGTCTTATCTTTTGATCCTATTCTTTCGTGTATTTCTTTTGTTTGTACCGGTAAAATAATGACGTCATTTTTACTGTGGATACTTAATATAGGGATGGTTATTTGTGGTAGCAGTTTTTTCACATTATTCAATAGCTGAATTAACTCAAGTACACTTTGAGTATGAAATTTATCATAGTATGATTTGTGAAGTTTTTCTCTTTCTTTATCTTCCCATTCCTCTTCTAGTGGTTTATTCCAAGGAATGAGATATTTTAGAAAAGGTAAATATGCTAGTGCTTGCATTTTCCAGTTTGTAGGTTTATATGGGGTAGCCATGGTTATAATCCCTTGAAGGTCAGGGTTATTTGCTCCAAGGTATAGAGTGATTGCACCTCCCATCGATAACCCAGCCACATAGACTTTTTCGTACTTTTGTTTTAGTTCATCCAACTCTTTTTGAGCATATGTCGTCCATTGGTGCCATTTCGTTTGTGCCATATCTTCGGGTGTCGTTTCATGTCCTGGAAGAGTGATATTTTTTGTTTTATGACCTAGTTTTTCTAAATACTCTGCTAGGGGGTCCATTTCATAATGTGTTCCAGTAAAACCATGAATAAGTAAAAATACTGTGTTAGAATCATCCATAATTATAAGGAATTAGAAAGAGTATAAATAATTTATGAAAAAGTCCGTTCAGTTTAAATGTAAGATTTTTTATTTCGTTGTACCGTTTTTATTTTTGTCCTATTTGCAAGAGAAAAACATAAAAATAATGAATTTATTAACTTTCTGTGGATATCCATTTCGTATTTATTCTAATGTTTATATTTCTTGCATCATATATAGCTGTATGGCTTTTTTTTGCAATTTATGGTGGAATAAAACACGAACTTTTCCAAGTTTTTGGCTATATCTTCATGCTAACAAGTTTCGCTTTTTCATCTACACTACTCTATGCACCATATCCTACCTACTTCACTTACATTTCACTAACGTTCGCGTCTCTTGCTCTTTTGATAATTTTTTTTGGATTGATACACCTAAAAAAGAGATGGATTAAGAGAAGAGGGACAGAAAGGTTGAATGATTTTTCTTATTTAGGTATTTATGCTTATGTTAGACATCCTATAACTTTAGGAATGATTTTAATAACTATTTCTACTTTCTTTTTACTTAATTCTTTATTATCAAATATTACCGCAGCGATGGCTTTTCTTTCCTTCCTTCTTTCTTCTGTTGAAAAAGATAATTACCTTGAAGAAAATTATGGTTATCCTTACAAAACTTATGCGTCAAAAGTACCAAGATTCAATATCATAACAGGCATTCTGAAATCTCAAATATCAGATAAAGTAGCATAAAAAGAGATTTATTCGATAAAAACTATTTCTCTAAAAAATAATAAATCATCCTTTTTCATTCTATTTGGATATTCAAACTGTCTTATAAATATTTTAAACTTTGATTCTATTTTTTTGTTTGACACTAAAAATTCTGTTTTCTTTTCAGGGAATATGATAATCATGAGATAGTATTGTTCTCCTTTCATTCTAGTATCCATTTGTTTGTCATCTTTTCCTTTAAATGTGAAAGCAACAAGTCTATGTTCAGGTATTTGTGGGGCAGGAATTGGACCAAACACCCCTTCTTCTAATCCTTGTCCTTGTCCAATACTAGAATAAACTAACGAAGAGAATATTTGTGGTTGTATTTTAATAGCTCGTAAGTCTTCTTGAATAACTTCACCTCCTACCTTGGAGAATCTAAAGAATACTACTCCTGTATCATCAGAATTAGCTATATTTTTACGTAAATTATAAATCTCATTCTGTTGTTGAATAATACTTGAAAGATCTTTAATATTGATTACTCGTGATTTATCTCCATCTTCTTCTTCTACAGTTATGTATTGAACTTTACACGGTATTTCTTTTCCTTTTTTTGTTTTCCCTTTTGTATCAATAGGTTCTAATTCATTCGTAAATTCTAAAAATGATGGAGGAAAAATTTTTTCAAGCACTCCGTTATTATTTTGTAATTCTTCTAAAGTATAATTGAAAAGCTTTTGAAAAGTTTTATTTGCAAATAATACACTATCCTTCTGATCAATAGATAGTATTGCAGATGTTTCAGAATCTAATATCTTTTGCATTTCTCTCTCTCTTTGGTTTAATTGACGATACAAAATACGATTAGCAATAGTCAATCGTATCGCAGGTATAAGCTCGTTGAAACTGGTAATGATTTTTTCTGGTTCTTTTTCATCAATATCCACCGGAAATTCAATGAATAGATGAAGATTATCAACTAAAGTTAGTGGAAAAATGACTAATCTTTCTTGAGTTGGCTTATTCTTTGTTACTATCTTAGCTTCTTCTATTTTTATTACATCTTTAAATTTTTGTGCAACTATGTTTGAAGTCATAGTAAACTGATAATCAGCATAAACATACAAATCTATCATTTGTTCTTTTTGACTATAAAGATAAAATCTACTTCTTTCAGCGTTATACTGTATGAGTAAAATAGTAGCTAATTTTTCGAATATTGTACCTAATGCTCCTGGTGCTTTTGAAAGATCCTCAAATGATCTAAGTAAAAATCGTAAAGAAGCATTTTCTTGCTCTAACTTATATAATTGAGCCATGATTTGGTCAGTATCATTCATTAGTATTAATTAAACATAACTATCTTAAAAATTTAGACATTCACTCCTATTTGCAAGGATATATTTCGGCATTCCGTAACGTTTAAATACTTACAATATTATAACGGAAGGTGATTAAAATGACTGAAAACATTGGAATACCTTTAATCGGAGACACCTTCCCTGAAATGGAAGTAGTAACAACTCATGGAGTGAAGAAATTACCAAAAGACTACAAAGGTAAATGGTTAATTTTGTTTAGCCATCCTGCTGATTACACTCCTGTGTGTACAACTGAATTTATTGCTTTTCAAAAAAGAAAAGAGAAGTTTGACGAACTTAACGCTGAACTCCTTGGTTTAAGCATTGACCAAATCTTTAGCCACATAAAATGGGTAGAGTGGATAGAAGAAAAAATGGGTGTAGAAATAACTTTCCCAATTATTGCGGATCATGGTAAAGTCGCTACTATGCTTGGAATGGTACATCCTGGTAAAGGAAGCAATACCGTTCGCGCGGTGTTTTTTGTTGACCCCAACGGAATTATAAGATTAATGCTTTACTATCCACAAGAAATAGGAAGAAATATGGACGAAGTGGTTAGAGCTTTACATGCTCTTCAAGTAGCTGATGAACACAAAGTTGCTATGCCTGCAAATTGGCCAAATGGTGAATTGTGGGGTGATGAAGTTATTGTTCCCCCAGCTAAAACTGTGGAAGATGCTAAAAAACGTTTGGAAGATAAAACTCACACTTGTGAAGATTGGTGGTTGTGCCACAAAAAGATTGAATATAAATAATCTCTTTTTTTCTTTTTTTCTTTTATTTTTTTGTTTTTATTCATTCTATTGTATTAATTTAAGTATACTTTCATTATATTTACATTTTTATGTCTCTTATTGTACTTTAAATAGGAGTGAAGATTTAGTCTATTATGTCCCCTAAATTTGGATTAGCAGTTTGTTCTGGTGCAGATTTCGACAAAGAATTTCAAGATAAATATGACATTCGACTCGTTCCTACTAGAATAATGGTAAATGATGAAGAATTCATAGATCGAGTCAATATTTTTCGTGATGAACTAATTGAACAGTTGTTAACGAATAGTGCTAAAACCTCTACTTCTGTAGCACCACCTCAAGATTATCAAGATATTTTCAAAAAAGCTATAGAGGATTATGGAGAAGTACTGTTTATCAGTATTAGCACAAAAATGTCAGCGGTATATGAAAATGCTTTGCTTGCAATTAGAAAGTTAAAAACGGATAAAATTACTTGTTACAACACTGAAAACGTTTCATATGGAGAGACAATCTTTTTAGCTCATGCCGCTAAACGTCGAGAAGATGGACTATCCATCCAAGAAATAGTTGCTGAATTGGATCAAATGAAAAAGTCGATTAAAGTGTACTTTTTTGTTAATACTTTAGACTATCTTGTACGTGGTGGAAGGATAGGAAAAGCAAAAGGATTAATTGGAAAATTAGTTGGTGCTAAACCACTTCTTACGGTAAAAGATGGTGAAACTACTCCTTACGAAACTGTGAAAGGTGATGAAGAAAAAGGGATAGACCGACTTATTGAGTTAGCCAGACAGGATATGGAAAGTAGAGATAATATTGTACTTTATAGTGTTTATGGAGTAAAAAATGAATACTTTGACGAGAGAGTTAAAGAGCTGTATGATAATCCAAAAATTATCGAAAAGAAACACTTACCAATAGGTGCTAACATTATAAGTCATGTTGGTCCTTTAGTTCAAGGAATAGTAGTTGTTGAAATTCCAGAAAATGCAAAGAATTCATATTCTAAATCTTCTTTTCTTTTCTTTTCTTTTCTTTTCTTTTCTTTTCAATTTTTTTCAATTTACTTTAAATCATAAAATTAGTTGATTCCTAGTAGAAATTTATTAAGAGCTAAGAGCTTTACTGAACTATCAAAAAACCCCCTCCTCCTAAGTTTGATTATGCTTAAACTCAAAAAAGGAATTTGCTTAATCCTCTATATGAAAGTGTGATATAACTTTAAGCATACTTTCTCCTAATTCCGTTAAATGTTGGGCAGAGGAGGTCATCTGATGCATGGCAGCTGTTTGTTCTTCTGTTCCAGCAGCTACTTCTTCAGTAGAAGCACTAAATTCTTCAGCTTGGGCAGCTAAATCTTGGAAAGAATCTTGAAGTTTTTTGACTGAACTGCCAATATTATGAATAATATCTTTAGTTATTTTATCAATGTCTTTCGAGTTCTTTGTTGTTTCTTCTGCTAATTTCCTTACATTATCAGCGACAACAGCAAAACCTCTTCCATGCTCTCCTGCTCTAGCTGCCTCAATTGCCGCGTTAAGAGCGAGAATATTTGTTTGCCCAGCTATATCTTCAATAACATTCAAAGTATTTTCGATGTCAGAGAGAGAACGATCTACAATTTCTGCCATTTTCCCTATCTCTTCCATACTTTTAGCTGATAACTCTGATTGATTACTTGATCCTCTACTAATTTGTTGGATGGTCGCAGCTATTTCTTCAGTTGTTGCATTTACCTCTTCAGTAGTAGAAGCAAGTTCCTGAGCTGAAGCAGCTAAAGTTTTGGAATTATCTAAAGCAATACGTACAATTTCTTCTAATTTCAGTTTCATAATATTGTATCCTTCCCCCAATTCTTTAAACTCTTGAGCATATTTACTAAAATCAACAGTGTTTTTATCTATGTTTCCGTTTGCAATCTCTTTCATTTCATTTTTAATCGTCTCTAAGGGTTCACTTATATCTTTGAGAATTCTGATGATCATCAAAACAGCAAAGACTACACAAAAAGGATAAAGCAATGTCATTGTCCTTACATTTCCACCTAAACCAATATTTAAGTAAGATAAAGCAACTATTAAGACAATAATTATTACAATCCTAGTTGATAGGAAGAAATACATTGATCTACGAAATGCGAACCATAATCCTATAGAACCAAGAAGAGCAGCTAGAGGAACCATCCAATAGTTCCATTCAATT
>CAZEQQ010000177.1:0-5926 GCA_964514425.1 uncultured archaeon | reverse complement strand
AATTCCGTATCATCACCTCCGATCCTCAAAAATTGATGACTGAAATGCTTCAGTGGGATTTTATTGAAAACATAACAGTAGATGAAGGTATTCTTTTTGTGAAACTTGACCCTTCACACTTAAAACAGTTATGGATAAAAGTGCCTGAATTTTGTGCTAACAATAATGTTTTACTCCATACTTTTGCTCCTGTCAAAGACCCTTTGGAAAAGGTTTTTCTTTCTTTGGTCGCTCCCACCAAAGATCAGATGAAGGAGGAATAAATATGGTTAATGAAAAATTCAGTTTAAATAATTTAGGAACGAGAGTGAAGAATGTGCGCCTTGACACTCGTATTCATATAATCGCGTTAACCACTCTCAAACAGCTCCTTAACAATAAAAGATTCTACATTGTTTCAGTATTTTATGCTCTCCCTGTTCTTGCTAATGTTTTAGGTTATGCACTTGGTTTTCAACCTTTCAAAACCGGTAAAGCAATAGCTGTCTATAACGTTCACTTAGCTCTAAATTCTGCTATGAATGAGTGGTGGTTAAGTATTTTTGGACAGATGTTTATTGTTCTTCTAGCTAGTGATTTGATTTCCAATGAATTTGACAAAGGAACGATTTTATCCCTTAAATCTCGTTCAATTAGCGATTTTGATATATTTTTTGGCAAATTAGCTGGTATTTCATGCATTGTTTTGCTTCTTATTTTCCCAGGTGCTTTATTAATCTATGTCACCCAAATATTTGTATTTGCTGGTGAAGATAATTTTTGGTGGGTATTTTGGCATTCTTTAGATGAACTGTTAGTTGCTTGCTTAATCATATTTTTAGGTATTCTTTTGTTACTTGCAATTTGCTTGTTTTTTTCAACTATCTTTAACCGAACTTTACAAGCCACCATAGTCGCTCTTATTGCAATATTCTCCGTCCAATTCATATCCACTATCTTCTCTTTTGGTAATTCTGTTATTGGTAAACTCAACATTACTTATTATCTGAACCTATTTTTGGATCCCATATTTTATAACATAAAAATAAGTGAAAGTGCTGATCCCATTTTGTGGTCATTATTAGGCTTTGTAGGTGTAATTGTACTAATATTGGCTAGTGGTTTTATTATTATGAAAGAAAAAGAGATTCATTGAAATTGATAGATAAACCCTTTCAAATTTTTTAGTTTTTTTCATCTATTTTGCTTTTTATTTATCTTGAAGTGATATAATGATAGTAAAATAATTCCTATAAACATGAATACTAGAGGATATGACAAAAATCCTGTTGACGATAGAAAAGCTAATTGATTTAAAATATCTAATGAATCTAGCAAAAAGAGTGTCATAAATGCATAATATGTGTTTTCTAATGTAGGTTGTATCTTTGCTGTAGTATTTGCAAATCCCCCTGACATAGTTTGACAGTCTAAAATTGCATCGATAAGCTTCGTTCTATATTCTACTGTACTCCCTAAACTATTAAGTGCTAAAACTGCCAAATAGGTGTCTTCAAGAGTAAAAGAGGAAAGTAAATTTGCTTCAAAGCCTGTATCATCGTAACGGAAAGCTTTGATATAATTGATTGCTCCTATTCTATCAGTAGGTTTTTGATTGAAAAGTGATAATAATAAAACTGAATGGATTGCATATGAAAAACTAGGATATGACCCATTACTATACTGAATATTTTTTACATTCTCTATCAATGATTGAAATGAAAAGATAACTGTGATATTAAGGAGTGATATTGATACTAGAAATTGTTCGATTTGTCTTAGTTCTGTAGGCTTTAGATTTGTAAAATTGGTTGAATACAACAAAGGTGTAATTGTTTCATTTAGGTATGAACTAACATTCCAATTCCCTAATAACTGCGCGTTTAACCCTAATTGTGTCAGTGTTTGTAAACCATAATATGTGGCAAAGATAGATGAATTTTCATTTTGTGTTAGTGCGAACCCTCCATCAGTATTCTGAAGGCTTTGAATACCTAAAATTATGCTATATATGTCATAATCACTATTCAGCGCATCAGACAGAAACACGCCATAATAAGTAGAATCCAAAGCTATTTCAGGAGACTTTGGTGTAGCTTTAAATCCTTGAGATGTTGAGCAATCTTGAATAAATTCGAGTAATAATTCTTCACGAGATGATGTTGTTACTTGATTGTCACCTTTCACTATATTATCTGTCATAATTGTTGATGTGATTAATAATAGTAAAATCGTAAAACACCCCTTATTTAAGAAACTAAAATGAGCTTTGAACATAATTCAACAATATTATGCAAAATTAAAAATGTTTGCTTTTAAAGTTGAACAAAAAATAAAAAAGAGATTTTCCCAAAAAGGGAAAATAATTGAATTCTGGATGTTCTTAGAGGTTAATATTTTTAGAGATCTCTAGCACTTACGGTCTTACGTCCGTTTGCTTTTGCTCTTTCACAAGCTTTTTTGACGATTACTTCTAATTCTTCGTCTAAAGCTTTTAAGAGGTCTCCACCAACTTTAAAGTCTCCAGCTTTCTTAATAGATTCTCTGATTTTTGATTGAACGATTAACATTTTTTCATTCACCTAAATTTTTGTGTGTTTTGACTTGCAATTAAGACAAGTCAACAAACATTACTACACACTCCCTTAAAAACTTTTTCGATAATAACATAAAATTTTCTTTCCCTAGTCCCTCTAGCAAAGGAATAAATTACTGCTTATCGTTATAGCGGTTAATATTTCGAATAATCTGACTTACAGCCAAAAATGTTTTAATCATTTTTGTTATAGCATTATTATCGCTGTTTTGATATAAATGTGTCGTAAAATGCTATTAGATGGGTTAATACTATTATATTCTTGTTTTGACTTCCCCTACATAGTTTCAAAGAAATTTTTCCATGTGTAGCTATAGAGAAAGTCTTTTAGGTAGATTAAAGAAAGAAAGTACAAATTTGTACGATGTACTAATCACTTTAAATGGTGTAAAAATGACTGTAAAACGTAATTATGAATTTGCAGAATGGACAAATTTTATTAAAGAATCTGAAATTCGTCGTCTTTTGACTTTAAAAGCTGATTATGCTTTTGGTGGTGGAATGCCTGCTGCTCTTCCTTTAAACACTTTTGCGGAAATACTAGAAGAAATAGGGAAAGATTTTTCTGCTGAAATAAACGCTGGAAGAGGCATGAGCACGGTTTACCCACATATGAATTATGGACCAACTTCTGGTGTAGAATCTTTCCGCCGTACTTTAGCTGAAAGACTTATCCGAAGAGATAATGTCCCCTTAGATAAAGAAGAAGGATGGAAAAATGTCTTCATCACTACGGGTAGCCAACAAGCACTCTTTTTGCTGTTAGATGCTCTCATTAATCCTGGAGATATAATCGCAACACCAGCTCCCAGTTATCTAGGCTTTTTAGGTCCTGCACAAAAAATGAATGCGAAAATTATAACCGTACCTACGGATTTAGAAGGTCTAATTCCTGAAGGCGTGCAAGGAGTTATCGATGCTTGTAAGACAAAATATGGAAAAGCTCCTAAAATATTGTACACTGTGCCTGATAGTGATAATCCAAAGGGAACAATGTTATCTGAGTCAAGAAGAAAGAAAATATTTGATATCTGCGCTACAGAGAATGTATTAATTTTGGAAGATGCGGCCTATAAAGAAATGAGTTTTGATGGTTCTCGAATAAACCCCATTAAAAGTTATGACAAAGAGAATGAACATGTATGTTTTCTCTCAACATCAAGTAAGGAAGCAGCAGTATTAAGATTAGGCTATAATGTTTTACCAACGCAAATAATTGATCAAGTTGCAAAACTGAAAGGCTTCCATGACTTATGTACTCCCTCATTAAATCAAAAAATCTTAAATATCTACTACCAAAAATATATGGATGAATCTTTGCCCAAAGTTCGTGCAATATACAGAGAACGAGGAGAAGCAATGCTAAAAACAATGGATGAAAATATGAAAGACTGTGCAATATGGACAAAACCACAAGGAGGTTTCTTTGTCTGGGCAGAAATAGTCGATAAAAGTTTCCTTGCTTCTAAGTTTATGGAAGACATTGCACTTCCAAACAGTATTATGTACGTTCCTGGAGAAGCATTTTATCCCATACCTGGAAGATTTGAAAGTTATGTGTTAGAATCAAATGAAATTGTACCAGGTGTATCTGAAAGAAATACAATGAGATTAAATTATTCTGCTCCAACAGTAGAATTAATCGAAAAAGGTATTGCCTTGTTAGGAAAACTAATCACGGAACATATAAAGAAATAACTTTTTTTGAACTAATTTATATATTAGTTCTATTTTTTATATCCATGCATAGTATAGATATAGCTATTGTTGGTGGTGGTCCAGCTGGATTACAAACTGCAATTAATTTAGCAAAATTAGGCTATACTCCTCATATATTCGAAGAACATAAAAAAATTGGTTTACCTATTCAATGTGGCGAGGGTATCAGTGCTCAAGTGCTTGAAGAATTCGAAATATCTCCTTCTCAATCAAGAGGATTTTGCGTTTCAGATTACGTTTATACCAAAATTCATTTTCCTCCAAATTATCTCGTTTATGGAGACACAAAAGCTATTATGATTAAACGAGATTTATTTGATCAATATTTACAACATAAATTAGAAGATTTAGGAGGAATTGTTCATGTAGATTCTAAAGTGCATAGTGTCAAACACGAAGATGATACTGCACTCTTATCAGTAGGAACCAATAGAGATGAATTCAATAGTAAAATTGTAGTATTAGCAGAAGGCCCGAATGCAAATATAGCACAAACTCTTGGTTTTTCTCCTCCACAACCATTAATTGGGGGATATGAATATAAACTAGAAGGTATACATGCAGAAACATTAGAGTTCTTCTTCGATACAGAAAAATACCCCTATGGATATGCTTGGATTTTTCCAAGAGATACTCACTCAAATGTAGGTCTTGTTACTATCGCTAAAAATAGAAAAAGTCTGTTAGATTCCTTTATTAGAGAGAAGGGTATAGATAGCAAAAGAATAAGAAAAGTTGGAGGTAAAATACCTATGAATGGGCCTGTGTCGTCTTTACACAGGCAAAACATCTTGCTTGTGGGTGACTGTGCTGGATTACCGAACCCTGTTTTTTATGGTGGGATAAGATTAGGTCTGATAAGTGGAAAATTAGCTGCAGAAAGCATTCATTCTGCACTTTCTTCAGAAAATAAGAGAATGGATCTGTCATTGTATACAAAAAAGATGAAACAAATGCCCTTTATGAAAAAAATGAACCTTGATTGCCACAAATTTTTTTATTCTAGAGATAATCACTTTTTAGAACTTATTGGCTCAATATTCCATGAAAAATATATCAATAGAATTGAAAACAAAGAACTATTTAGTATATTGAGACAATTAATGTCTCAGCCTTCCCTGATGAAACATCCTCATGGATTATATAAACTCTATAAAGGTTTCAAATTAGCACGAGATTGGGGGTTCTGATACTTTTTCTACATTAATAGGACATAAACCATAATAGTTATATTCAATCTCTTTTTGAATCACTTGAGGTTGAACAATGCAAATACCTATTAGATGCTTCACATGCGGTAAAGAAATAGCAAGTTCTTATGCTGATTTTATAAAAAGAGTAAAAGAAGGAGAAAAACCTGATAAAGTCCTTGCCGATCTAAAAATACATAGATGGTGTTGTAGACGATTATTGGTTTCCCATATTGATTTAATTGATGAAATTCTACCTTTTAGTTAGATTATCTCTCTCCTTTTTTTCCTACTAAATGAACAGAAAGTTTTTATTGCAATGATTGAAGAGCTTTTCAATCAAGGATTAAGATTAAATCCAAAGTAAACACTATATTGAGGATAGAAAATGTCTGATGATAATATTGATATTCCAGAAGATGCACAATTATTGGTTTCTAGA
>CAZEQQ010000176.1:0-5934 GCA_964514425.1 uncultured archaeon | reverse complement strand
CCAATGACTCAAATTAGCATTTCCAAGTTTATAACAACCACGAAAACTATTGAATAATGATGTAGTACTTGATAAATCGGGTGCATCTGTAGCTGTTATCTCTAAGTTGCCACAACCATAGAAATGCCCTGTAATTTGACTTGTTCCATCTAATTTTAGATCTCCCCATTGCAAAACTTCTAGTAGTTTTAATCGATCACCACCATTATTGAAACTCCAACCTTCAATAGTTCCCGTGATTGTGATATTATAGACTCCAGGTGAGTTGTAATAAGTGTGATTTGCTGACGTATAGTTTGCGTATGTTATTGTTTTAGGAGCACTTCCGTCTCCCCAATCGACAACAAAGTCGTAAACACCACTATCTACAAGCGGAAGCATTATCTGAGTATTATTAGTTGATCCTGTTTTTGTTGTGTCCCATTTAGAGATAAAGCCAGGGGGTAAATCAGTCAAAATGGGGGGATTATTGCGCTCGAAACTTTTAACGTTATTTGTAGTTATAAAGCCTGTATCAGTATGTGTATTTGCAATTATACTTGTTTCAGTTGATTTTTGTGTTAAATCATGTATTGTTTGACCTTTAGTTTGTATCTTTTTTTCAGCTATATTTTTTTCTGTAATTTTTTGAGTTTCAATCTCAATACTATTTTCTGCTCCTACAATTGCTAAATTTGTTAGCAGTAGAAGGAACATAAAAGATAAACATTTTTGTTTTGTAATACTTATAGATAACATTCTAATATAAGCACATATTGGGAATTCTTAAGTATTTAGTTGCTACTAAAGAGAAAAGTATCTATTGATATGTTCGAAGATGTTATGCATAGACTTTACTTATTTTGACAGATAGGAGAATATTTTTGTTGTTTACTAGATTTTTGTTGTTTACCAGATTTTTGATATTAGTAGATGAAAATGATTTTATAATGGGTTTTTTTACTTTGAATGATGAAGATTGAAAAGTTGACGTTGAAATTAGAGATAGAGATAGAACCTACTAAATTTTTCATGTTAGGAGAAATTGATGTAAAGGAATTCAATGATACCCCTCAATTTTTGATTAATAATGCCTTAAAGATTAAAAGTTTAGAATTAGTTACTGAAGATGAGAGTACACCGTTAGATTTCATTATCGACGAAGACTTCAAAGATGAATTTTTCATGGTTGCACAATTAGTGAAAATTATCATTAACGACAAATTAGAGCGAATAGCCGAAGGTAAAATAGTTTTTCAATTACAAGGAGAGGGCATTACTCCTAATGACTGGGGAACCAACTATTTAACCAAAGATGGTTTAGAGTTAGGTAGTTATTGCACCTTTTATCCTCAAACACTTACTCAAGATCGACCAAGTTTTGATTTATGTCTTAAAGGTCCAAAAGATTGGGATTGGAAAGTAAATGGCACTCCTTACTCTTTTGAAGATAACGAATATTTATGTTGGAAAAATGAAGGAAACCCTGTTGATATTACTTTGGTGGGATTACCTGTGAAAAGTATTATACCTGTGGAAGACCAAGGTATTTTTTGGGGATACAAAGAAAATTTCCATAATTTTAAGAAGATAGATGCAGATTTGAAGCATAGAAAAACTATTCTCCAAGAATTATTAGGTCCATGTGATTCTGATGATTTTAGTATAGCTATGACGATAAGAACGAAAGGTGGGATTTATGTTCGTGGTTCACTTATGGTTACTCAATATACTCTTGATGACATCTATTTTACTGAGAAAAAAGACTTGTTGCTCTTATCTTGGACGCATGAAATTGCCCATCAGTGGTTCTGCAAAACCACTATTGAGAAATATCATAATTGGATTGATGAAGGGATAGCTGATTATACTTCATTAATCATAGCTGAACAAGAAGAGGGACAAGAGTATGCTGAAAGAAGAATAAAGAGATTGTTAGAACTTTTAAGTGAGAAAGATCTTCCCCCAATTAAAAGTATTACTCGCTCTCATCAATCTGCACAAGACACGTTTTATCTTTGGGGTTCTCTTATTTTTCATAAGATTAGATTAGAAATAGGATTGGAGCAGTTCAAAAAGTTCCTCTATGCTTTTGCACAAAAGTCCAACCAATCTAAGAAAATAGAAACTCTTGATTTAATAGAAACATTAAATGAAGTAACTGGAAATGAATGGGAAAAGAAAATCGAAGAATATATTACAATTAAACCTTCAGTAAAGCTATTTGAGTAAAAAGAAACCCTCTTTCCATTTTTCGATTCTTTTTACTTTCTTATAGAATGATTTTTTAAAAAAATCACCCCATAGTCTTTCCAGCAACTTTCTAGAAAATCTTTAAATTTGGAAAAAGTATTACTAATTTAAATGACTGGACAAGTATCAGATGTTATAAAATACAAAGGTGAAAGTTACACCATTGTAGGATTTTCTAGTGACTTAATTCTTCCTTCACCCACTACTTTTGGAATGGAAGCCTATTCTACAAATACAGCTTGTTGGAGAGGGTTTCAGTTAGCATTTCTTGTTGAAGATTCTTTAATACTTGATGGAGTATGGATAAATACTAAAGAACCTAAAGAGATAAATGGACAGAAAGCAGAACCTTGTCCTTCCTTTTTCGAATATTTTTATGAAAATCTTAATTATCTCTGTAGAACCTCAGGAAAAATCAAAATAGCTAAAGATTTTATCCAAGAGATGTATGTCCACATGGGTTTCCAAGAAGCTATAGCATTCAAAACAGTTTTCGAATTAACATTTGAAGAAGGAAAATTGACCAAAGTCTCAGATTTTTCACAATATTATGCAGAAAGAAGAGAAAAAGGAGACCATTTCCAAGAACCTCTCAATCCTATGGAGCATGAATCTGTGAAAGAGTGGGTAAATGAACGTTTTAACTTAAAAGATAAAGAATGAAAAATTGGAAAAGTTGGTGAAACTTTAGTTAATAGAAAGGAAAAAAAGATTAACTAATAATTGAAGCATCCAAATGTAAACAAACATGAAATAGAAAAAAGACGGTTAAAAGAAACGTGCAAAAAAACTACTTTATCAAAGATAAATGCTTAAAATGCTACTAATAACAAATGATTCACAAGAAAATTTGAAAATATTATAGGAGTTTTTTTTAACAAACTGTTAAAATCATTTTGATTGTACAAGAGTATAATTCACTTATCTTAAGAATTAAGGTTTATCATTCACGATAATATTTAACGTAGTGGAACAATATTTATACTATTGTGTAATATTATTATAATTATAATAATATTATTAATTATACAAGGCATTAATACAGTTAAGTTAATTAAAAGTTTAAACCGCCAGAAACCAAATATTGGATGCTTACATATAAAGAAATTTTTATAAGTGATAGTTCAATAATTAAAATTATGGATAAAGTAAAGACATTATTTTTAGTAAGCAGTCTGCTTTTCTTAATGCTCAATTCTAATTCTATCAATGTTAATCAAAGAGAAAGAGAAGAGTTAATAGAACTAAAAACAGTAGAAAAATATCAAGAAAGTACCAAAATTGGAAAAAAAATACCACTTACAAATAACCTAATTACACACAATACAACAAAGAATGCACTTATTCCTCATCAGACACTTGAAATAAACGGAAATAGTGAATTTATTGATAAAGCTAATTACTATGGTTGGTCAGGTAATGGTACTGACTCTTTTCCATATATTATCAGTAATTATCATTTTAAATCAGAAGGACCAACAGTAGTTAAAATCAATAATGTAGACCTTTACTTTATTTTAGCAAACAACAAAATAGAAGGAGGGGAAAGTATTTGGTCTTATGGGATAAGCCTTAATGTAGTATCAAATGCTAAAGTAGAAAATAATACTTTAATAAATAATTATTGTGGAATTGAGTTAAGCGTGTCTTCTAATAACTATGTTTATAACAATTTTATTGATAAAGGATACTATTTTAGCATTAAATTGTGGGAAAGTAGTAATAATATAATTGACTCAAACTATGTGCAAAATAATAATCATGATGTTCATGGTATTAACCTAGAGAGATCTAATTATAATTATCTCATAAACAATACTGTAATAAATACTGGGGGAAGTATAACTGTAGATGGGTCGCATCACAATATACTAAAGAGTAATAACTTATTCAATAATGGTGAAGGAATAAATTTATATTGGGGAAGTAGCAATACTTCTATCATTTCAAATTTTATAACGGATAGTATTCACGCTGGAATTAGTATAAATAATGTGCATTTCAACCTTTTAAAAAACAATATCTTGAAGATGAATGCGCAAGGAATAAATCTCCAACATGCTGAATATAACACTATATCAGAAAATACTATAGAGAGCAATATTAATGATGGAATAAGGCTCCATGAATGCAAACATAATCTTATTACAGATAATCTTGTGAGACACAATACTAATGGTGGTATTGATATGGCTTACGGATACAATAATACTCTCATCAATAACAGAATTTCTCAGAATGGGTATGGTGTAAATTTTCATTATGGTTCTGATAACTTCTTTTACCATAACAGCGTACTAAATAATAAGAATCAAGGAGTCAATCTTTATCATAGTGTTTCTAACAAGATTGAAGAAAACAGAATTATAGGTAATAGAGATGGCATTAATCTTATGGGTAGTTCTAATTTTATTCACAACAACCTTTTTCTCGAAAATAACTATGGATTAATACTTTCAGAATCAATTTATAGTATAATAAAGAATAACACTATAAAAGATAGTTGGAATGAAGGATTAAGGCTAGAACATTTGTGTTCAGACTCTTCTGTAATGTACAATAACTTTTTCAATAATGGGATAGTGCAAGCTATTGATTCGGGATTAAATAATATCTGGTATAATAGTACATCTCAACTAGGAAATTATTGGTCTGATCATACTGTTGGAGAATATTACTACATCAGTGGTAATGCTGATTCCTTTGATAAATATCCCCTACATAAACCTAATGACGTAGAAAGTCCAAAAATAATAAACATAAGTTATCACCCTCATGATCCAACAAATTATAACACTATTAGATTCAGTGCATTAGTCTTAGATAATTTATTTGTAACAAAAGTATCTGCATTTTATAGAGTAAATATGACAGAGTGGAAAGAAGAAGCAATGATAGTAGAAAGTAATGATTACTATTCAGTGACAATCGGTCTCTTCGATATAGGAGACAACATAGAATTCTATATTTATGCGGAAGATTATAATGAGAATTATAACGAAAGTGATATAGTTTCGTTTAAAATAGTAGCAGATGAACTCTCTCCAATAATAGCAGATATAACACATTCTCCTTCCCAACCTTTAAGTAAAGCTGATATAATTATTAGCGCTACAATCATAGATAATGGACAAGTTAACTTCGCTTTACTCTACTTTAGTGTAAATGACCAAAGTTGGCAATCTATACTTATGAACTATTCTTCGAATTACTATGCAATGATTGGTTCATTTAACACTGATCAAGTTATAAGTTATTATATTTATGCAGAAGATATGGCGGGAAACTTTAATGAAAGTGATATACAGTCTTTTGTGATACTCGAGGATGTCATTAACCCAACTATTAGTAATATCAAACATTTCCCTTCTAATCCTATAGTTGGAGAGGAAATAATAATAACTGCAAGAGTAACAGATAATGTAGCAGTAGCTAGTGTAATGCTTCATTATTCAATAAACAGCGTATTATGGATAAATTCAACTATGGTTATAGAAAGCTCAAACTATAAGGTTTCTCTAGGATTATTTGACAATGAAACTCTAATCGAATATTATATACAAGCTATAGATGTTAATGAGAATGTTGCAGAGAGTCAAGTTATGATTATAAATATATTAATTGATGATGAAGCGCCAATTATTTCAAATGTTTATCATAATCCTGAATATCCAACTAAAAGTAGTGATATCACAATTCGTG
>CAZEQQ010000175.1:0-5967 GCA_964514425.1 uncultured archaeon | reverse complement strand
GGATGAAGACGCTGCGCCACGAACTCCCCCACGGCTCACACCCCCAGCCGTTGGCTACCATTTTGACAGAAATTTGCAAAGGATGTAAATATGAAGAAAAAGATTGCAAGCGTGATTAGAAAACTTGTTGATATGAAATCACAAATATTGATTGGGTTAAATATATTACTTAAATAAAAAAGTAATAATATTTTAATAAGAAAGATTATTATTGATGAAATCTTCACGATCATTGATAATGTTTTAATCCTAATTTAACAAGAATTATTAAAGCGAAAATAGCATTAAAATAACATTGTCTAACTAAATATTAAATGAAATGGAAAGTGTAAAGTTTTTAAATTCAATGGACACTCGTATTCTCAAGCAGATTAATATAATAAATGATAAAAAACAGTGCATTGGGAATCTATTTTACAAAAGAAAACTATCTGATAAATATAAATTTAAAGAAATTCCCGAAGAAGAAAAAGATTTCAAATATTATTTAGAATATCCAAAGCAAGCCATTTTCCCTAATGATAATATTGATGGTGTAATTATCCAATCCATAAAAAAAACTTACAATTTATCTGAATTATATAATCACAGTATTTTGACAAATGCAGATATCGGAAAGCTTAATACACTGATAAACAAACCAATTATTAATGGGTTTTTAACAATCGCCCCCGATATTTCAGGTTGTGATTACAATGAACTGACTGGAAAAGCATTATCATATTTTACAAAAGAAATACATATTTATTCCTTTAGCAGTAAAGAAGAGTTTAATTCTTTATCATTTTTTGGGTATTTTGACTATTCAGATATTGAAATACCAAAAATTCTTGAAAACATTGAATTTATTTAAAAAAACGTTAGCCAACAAGGGGTTAATAAAATGCTGGTTTCTAGTGGATTAGGTTTATTACTCGTTTCAATCTATCTTCATCTCGTGGGATGATGACGATGTTTCAACCTCCAGCACTTTATCAACCCCCAGCCGTTGGCGGTAACTATGGACGAAATCACAAGTTTGATTGGTTTTCCAAAGTGGCTAGAAAAAATTGATTAAAAATTTGCATTGATGTACCCAATTAGATACCTTTGCAAAAAAAGACTAAATGCCAACGATTGAAAATGTAGATGGAGTTAAGATTGTAATCCACAACGGAGAACATAGACCACCACACATTCACGCGATATACAGCGAATTTGAAGTGCTGATTGAAATTGAAACAGGCAAAATTTATGCGGGAGACTTACCAACCAAGCAACTGAAGAAAGCGTTTGATTGGATTGCAGGAAACAAAGATTTAGCATTATCAATTTTTAATGAACTTAATCCACAACTGAAATGAGAAAACATATTAAAATACCAAGAATTCTAAAAATAAACTGGATAAAGGGATTATCTATTTCGGTTGTTTACAACAACGGAGAGTCAAGAATAATTGATTTTAGAAGTGTATTGCTGAAAATAGGCGTTGATGAAAATTCGCCAGCTTCAATCCTTTTCAACGAAGACGAATTTAAGAAAGTAGAAATTGAGAACAATACGCTATCGTGGAATAATGTTGAACAATACATAACGTTAAGACACAACGAAAAAGTAAAAGTACCCTTTGAAATTGGGGCTGATGTTTTACTAAAATATAGCCAACCAGAAAAAAACGATGTTGCCCTGAAAATTGGTCGGTTGATTAGAGAATCCCGAATGCGTTCTGGACTCACACAGCAAGAATTAGCAATAAAAAGCGGTACGACAAGAAATTACATCTCTCGAATAGAAAATGATCGCTCTGACATAGAGATTGCCACTTTGAGAAAAATCGTTGAAACTGGATTAGGGAAACAGCTAGACGTTAGAATTAAATAGCTACCGCCAACAAGGGGTGTAAGCAATGTGGGGGATGCGACAACTTCGGGTCAGCAGAACCCGCACGGGGGCGGCACTTACGGCGGATGACCACGCTGCACCACGTCATCCCCCACTGCTCACAACCCCCAGCCGTTAGCAAACATTAAGATAAAAATCAGAAAACCAACGATATATTAATACTTAAATTTATACACTATGGAACTTATTGAATTCATTATTCTTATTCCTGTTTGGATTATTTTTAGTTTAGTCGTATCATCAACAGCTAAAAGAAAGGGGCGTGATGCAATTGGATACTTTTTCCTTTCATTATTCTTGTCTCCATTGTTTGCAATGCTGGTATTGCTTATATCGGGTGATTCTGATAAAAAAAGGATAGCAAAACTAAAAGAAGATGAGCTGATTAAAAAAAGAATGAGTGTGAATGAACCAAGCGTTGAAACTAATTTTTCAAATAATAAGTTGGAAAATCTGGAGAGACTAGGCAATTTACTAGAAAAAGGAGTTATAACAAAAGATGAATTTGAAATTGAAAAGAAAAAAATACTTTTGGAAGATTGCGTCATTGGCACTTCTCAGAAAAAAGGAAAAGTTAATGAGGAATATTTAAATCTATCTCTTGAAAAACTATACAATGAAATTGAAAAATCAAAAAATAGCCTTTGGAGTGGTTTTAATTATGAAATAACTAGCATTATTGAAGAACTTTGCGATACTGAAGAAAGAACCAAAGAAATTCTTTTGAAATTTCATAATTTATACGAAGAAGATTTAATTGAAAAACTAAAAGGTATTTCATCTCAGTTCGATAGTATCAAAAAGTATTTGGCTGTTTTTATTGAGTTCGGATTTATTGAAAAGGAATTTCCTCATAAAAGACTGATAGAATAGTGCTGTATAACAATTAACCAAATCACAACTCAAAACAACTATGAATAAAGTAGAATAATACATTAATGTATACTTTCGGCAGATTAAAAGCTGTTGATGATGTAGAGTTGATTATTTTAAAAATTTATCTTCATTAAAGGAAGTTATTGAAAAAGAAACCTTAGCAATAAATTCAAAAGGCAAGAGATTTAACCATCAAAGGTTGAATTTCAAATTGCGATTAATGAAAATATTGTTAATTTTAGGCACATTGAAGACATATTATGCATATTTATAGACAGATTTAAACAGAAAATTAATAACGTTTGCTAACACGGGGTGTAACCAATTTGGGCTGAATGGGTTAGGTAAGCGGGTCGGCACGCAGGAATGTTTTTAACGTGGGATAAATCCCAAGCCCCGCGCCCCCAAACTGGTCACACCCCCAACCGTTGTGCATAATGCTATGATGATATGAAACATCCTGATGAACTTTGGAAATTGTCCCCTGATGAATTCAACAAATGGAGGGCAGAAAACGATTTACCTAGATTATTTGATTTTTTTAAAAAATCTTTGCCAAACTTTGAACAGTGGTTACAAGAATTTGATTTTAATATTGAATTCTTTCTGAAAACACAAAACCCTGGTCAACTATTTCACGGAGAAAATGAAAAATTATTATTAATTCTTGAAGAAGAGGATTCCGTTTTTGACTATTTATTCATAGATATTGAATCAAGGAAAATAGAAAATGAAATAATAAGAACTTCAAAAAAAAGAAATAATAAATACTTAAAATTTACCCCATATTTATTGTGGAGAAAGAGAAAATACAAAGAAGAAAACTTTATCCCTACAAAATATACTGGTAAAGTTAACACCCTTATTTATACTACTGGAACTGCTCCAGACGTACCTGAAATATGCAGCTGGACATTACTATCAGGGTTTACAGTTTTAAAACTTGGTGGTGTGAAAATTAAACAAGGTTGTAATATAAACAAACGTAATCTTGATTTCACAAACTTAGATTTTTTAGAAATTGAAGGAAAATATCACGGAAATAACGAGTTGAATATATTTTTTTCCCATTGCCATAATATTAAAATTAATAATTGTGAATTAGATTTTATTAATTTCATTGAATGCGATATTATGAAATTCAATATAAATAATTCTAATTTTACAAGTTCGGCATTTATCAACGGTAATTTGTGGCAATTTAATTCAGAGAATTCTAGGATTCTTAATTTAGTCTTCTATGAAACTTCTCTAGGTTCTTTAAATCTAAACAATACAAAACTAGAGTTTATTGAATATTATCCTCCAAAAAATGAAAGACACTGCCATTTAAGGCTTACATATGAATCCATTTCAAAAAATTATAAAAGTTTAAGAGTTGCCTATTCAAAGTTAGGTGATAGAAAGAATGTAAAGGATTGTTATTATAATGAAAGACTTTATGAGTTAAAAAAGAAAAAAGTTTCTTTTGAATTTAAATCTAGTTTAAGAAACCTTTTTCGTTTTAGAATTAAGCAATTTTATACTGAATTTAAAACTTCATTAAAAACCTTAATTTCATATTTAGTAGATTTTTTAGGTTATTCTCTTTGGGGTTGGGGAGAGAAACCAAACAAGTTGTTACTGAATTCTTTTTTGGTAATATTAATATACAGTTTAATATACTTGAGATTTGACATCCTTGAAAATTATTCATTTTCTGAATGTTTGTATTTTTCAATTTTCACTTTTACACGGTTAGGTTTTAATAAACTTCCTGAAGTAAGTGATAGTATAAAATTGCTTATTGGGACAGAAGCTCTTATGGGTTGGATAATGATAGGTTTAATAATATCAGGATATGTAAACAAATTAAAATACTAAGCACTATGCACAACAAGGGGTTAATAAAATGCAGGCTATCTGCGGATTAGGAAACTCTATCGTTTCAATCCAGCTTTCTCATCGTGGGACGATGACGATGTTCCAATCGCCTGCACTTTATCAACCCCCAGCCGTTGGCAACAAGGCTATGACGAAAAATCAAGCTGCATTAGATAAGCATAATTCATTCGAAAAATATCCGTACTTTAGCTAAAAATACGGTTGAATAATATGACTTTACCAGCAACGAATGAAAATTATCTAAAACTAGTTCAATCTATTGGCGAAACCATTGAAGAAGCCAGAAATAGGGCTGTGAAAGCAGTTAATATTGAACATTTAAGAGCAAATTGGGAGATTGGGAAATTTATAGTTGAATTTGAACAGCGCGGGAATGAAAAAGCTGATTATGGAAGTTCTCTTCTTGAAAATCTTTCAAAAGACTTAAGAATTAGATTTGGTAAAGGATTCAGCAAAAGTAATGTTTACTTAATGCGACTGTTTTACATCAAATTTCCAATTTTCCAGACGCTGTCTGGAAAATTAACCTGGTCTCATTATGCCGAACTTTTAGGAATATCAGATGACACTTCAAGGGAATTCTATATCAAACAGTGTGAAAAAGAAAATTGGAGCATAAGAGAACTTAAAAGGCAAATTAGCACCTCCCTTTTCGAAAGAATAGCATTAAGTAAAGACAAGAAGGGCGTTCTTGAATTAGCAAAACAAGGCTTAATAATTTCTGAACCCAAAGATATTGTGAAAGACCCATATGTACTAGAATTTCTAAAAATTAGCGAAGAAATTCGAATGACAGAAAGCAATCTGGAACAGAAAATAATTGATAATCTTCAAGTTTTTTTACTCGAATTAGGGAAAGGTTTTTCTTTTGTTGGAAGACAGTATAGAATTACATTAGACAATGAGCACTACTATGTTGACCTAGTTTTTTATCATAGAATTCTAAAATGTTTCGTACTTATTGACCTAAAAACTAGACACGTAAAACATTACGACATTGGTCAAATGAACCTTTACCTAAACTACTTCAAGACTGAAGAAAATACAGAAGGAGATAATCCGCCAATAGGAATAGTTTTAGGTGCTGATAAAAACGACATACTTGTTGAATATGCAATTGGTGGAATTTCGAATAATATTTTCGTATCAAAATATCAACTCTATCTTCCAGACAAGAAGCAACTTGAAGAAAAAGTAAAAGAATTGATTAACGAATAGAAAAAGCCCAGTTGCCAACAAGGGGTGTAGCCAATGTGGGTTGACATTGGAATTTCGGAGCGGTTTCGCCCGCTCGGGCGTTTTCGTCGGGGGACGAAAACGTAACA
>CAZEQQ010000174.1:5015-5990 GCA_964514425.1 uncultured archaeon | reverse complement strand
CAGGTGATTGTCGGCATCACCTTGATTCTCACGGTTCTTAGCACCATTCTCATACCCTTTTTCTCTTTTTTCCCTATTTAAACTCCACACTTTTTTAAAAAAATCATTCTATAGATGAAGAAAAGGGGATTGTGAGTAAGTTAATACCAAAAGTAAAAATTAGGTCGATTCCTATTACATTAAGCAATGGTGTTCTTACCGAACCACCACCTATCCCAAAAATTCCACTCATTAAACCTGCGAATAAACCAATTAAACCCGCTAAAGTGAGAAAAAGCCAATATTCCATAAGTAAGCATTTTATTTTGGGTTATAAACCTTTTTTCTGAAAAGATTATTCACCATGTTTTTATAGTTCTTTAACTCATATCTTTTTAGTCATTAGAGGTGATTATTTTTAAATCTAACATAAGTAAAAATTTAGTACAAATAGAAGAATTGCTACTTTATAAGCAATTTGAAGAGGCTCTAAATTTGGTTGAGGCAATCGATTTGGATGTAATCGATTCTAATCACCTCTTTATCAAAGTTGCAGGAGTAAAATCTTCACTTTACTTAGACTTAGGCTTTTATTATGACTGCTTACAAGTTACTAAAAGATTGCTTCATTATGATGACTTTCTTTCTACTAACAAACGTTTAGAATATTACCTTAACATTGTTGAATCTTTGTGGAACATAGGTCAAATTGAAGAAAGTATAAAATGGTTAGAGAGTACAGAGTTTCTTCTTTCTCTTATCTCCTCTCGTTCAAGTACAATCTATCCCTTCTTTAAAGCACAAATATTGTATCAAAAAGCGAGCATTTTTTCTTTTTCTGACTTAGCTTTAGCATCTAGTTTACTTGAAGAAAGCATTGCACTGATTGAACAAACGAAAAATAGCTATCTTCTCCTCAAAGCTAAATACATGAAATGTAGAATAGATATATCTAAAGGAGATTTACGTGTTATCCAATCTTTATTAGAAGAATGT
>CAZEQQ010000174.1:0-5005 GCA_964514425.1 uncultured archaeon | reverse complement strand
AGAAAACTTAAAGTTCCTTTGATTACTATTTCGTCACTCTCAACTATTGGAGAAATATATAGATTAAAAGGTAACTTTGAGTTAGCACAGAATTATTATACTGAAGCTCTATCTGAAGCTCTTAATTTAGGTAATAATCACTATATTGCACTCTGCTATAATAATTTAGGTATTGTTAAATGCAGTCAAGGAGAATTAAAAGAAGCATTTGAATATTTTGAGAATAGTATAGACTTAGCAGTTCAAAACAATACGCGTTTTATTCTCGTTGAAAGTGCTTATTATAAGATAAAAATTCTTGTGAGCTGGAATAGGAAAGAAAAAGCACAAGAAACTATTGACCTACTAAATTCTTTGGTAACTGACAAACATAGTACAATGTATTATTTTTACAAAATACTATCTGAAGCTTACACCTTAAGACACACTAATAGATTTACTAACATTGCCAAAGCTCAAAAAATTTTAGAAGAAATAATACAAGACAATACTGTCTATAATGAAATATCTATTCACGCAATGTTAAACCTGTGTGAACTATTTCTAATTGAATTAAAAGCTTTTAGAGAACAGCAAACTTTGGAGGATTTAGAAAGAATACTTGATCTATTAGAGCAAACTGCAGATTCACAAATCTCTCAATCTCTTCTAGCAGAAGTTTATTTGCTTAAAGGTAGATTTGCTTTAATATTACCTGACATCGATGCAGCTCAAGAATATTTCTCAAAAGGGCTAATTATAGCAAAAAATCAAGAATTTACGAATTTAGCACGAATTATTTCTGATGAACATGATCGCCTTCTAAAAGAAATAAATAAATGGTCCTCTAATAGAGAAGATTTTACCATAAAAGAAAGAATTGAACGTTCTAAAATTGATTTACAAGTAAATGACATGATTAATCGCTTAAGTTTTGAAACAATTGAAGAGAAAAAAGACGTTCCTGTTATGCTCCTTATCCTTGCTGATTCAGGAGTTCCTCTTTATTCTAGTAGGTTCAATAATGAAGGGAAAATTCAAGATGCACTGTTATCAGGATTTCTATCGGTAATTAATGATTTTATCAGAGAAGTCTTTTCAGTAAAGGGATTAATCAAAAGGATTGAACATAACGAATATTTGATTATCTTTAGACAAATTGATAATATAATCTTCTCTTATATCTACAAAGGAACATCTTTTACTGCAGAAAGCAAATTAGATAGATTTATAGCTAAAGTTATTTCGAATAACCTTTGGGATGAATTAGTTAAGGTAAACAAAACGGGTATAGTTTCCAGTAAGGGATTAAATAGTAACTTAAACAAACTATTAGAAGAAACATTTTAGATGCTCTGATGTTTTTTAGTTCTTTACCCTACGTAATCTTTTTTAATTCTCTTTTTATGGTTATTCGGAGAGTTTTATGGTTCAAAATTTTGAATTAACGAAGGAATGGGCTTTAGAAAAAGATAGAAACAATGAATTTAAGGCTATTCAAGAACAATTTTATATAGATAATAATCCTTTATATTTTGATGGTAATTCATTAGGGCTTCTGTCACGTAAAGCAGAAGAATCTATTCAAAGAATTCTTAATGAATGGAAAACCTTAGGTATTAATGGTTGGTTTAAGGGTGCTATACCTTGGTTTTATTTCGCAGAAACATTAGGGAAAAGATGCGCTCCGTTAGTAGGAGCTAAACCTGAAGAGGTTGTTCTTACAGGCACTACTACAATTAATATTCATTCCTTGATAGCTACTTTTTATGAACCTAAGGGCTCTAAAACAAAAATTCTTGTTGATGAACTGAATTTCCCTACAGATATTTATGCAGTAAGAAATCAAATAGAATTAAGAGGTCTCGATCCGGAAGAAAATTTAGTTTTTGTTAAAAGTAAGGATGGTAAAGTAATCCATGAAGAGGACATCATTGAAGCTATGACTGATGATATAGCTCTTATCTTCTTACCTACAGTTTTTTATCGCACGGGTCAGTTACTGGATGTTGAACTTTTAACCAAAGAAGCACATAAACGTGGAATTACCATCGGATTTGATGCTAGTCACTCTATCGGTATTCTTCCCCATTATTTTGATCAATGGGACGTAGATTTTGCAACGTGGTGTAGTTATAAATATCTTAATGGTGGACCAGGTTCTTCTGCTTTTATCTATGTTAACCAAAAACATTTCACTAAAACACCAAAAATCGTTGGATGGTTTGGTTATATTAAAGATGAACAATTTGATTTTAAGTTAGACTTCAACCATAATCGAACTGCTGGAGGATGGCAAATATCCTCTCCTTGCATCTTAGGTTCTGCTTCTTTAGATGGTTCTCTCTCTCTCTTCGAGCATACTTCTATTGAAAAAATAAGAGAAAAATCTCTAGAATTAACTAATTATCTTCTATTTCTTGTCGATTCTATACTTATCCCTCTTGGTTTCTCGGTCAGTACACCTCGTAAAGATAATAAAAGAGGAGGACATATAGCTTTAGAACATGATAAAGCCAGAAATATTGTAGATAGATTAAATGAACAAAAGATGGTTACAGATTATCGACCTCCTAATGTGATTAGAATCGCACCAAATCCTCTCTATAACACTTTTTCTGATTTATGGATTCTTATCAACAAAATTAAAGAAATAACGGAATCTATGTAGATTGAAAAAAGTGCATTTTCCTTTTTCTTTCTTTTTTTCTTTCATTTTACTCGTTTACATTTGCTAAACTTTAATCATTAGTTAGTTTTATTCAGATTGTAATTGTGAAACATGGACTCTATCTGATCAATTAGGTATTAAAGAAGGGAAATTATTGATTTATGTGATTTAAATGAGCTGAAAGAAAGGTGAAAAACTAACTAATAAAAAGAGAAAAATAAAAAATGAAAAAGTCGAGTATTGAAAATTTAAGGTAAAGATTTCTTTATTCTTAACCTTTTGTAAAACTGCAACATCCCAGTGAATACTAAAAGAATTAGAAATGAACTCCCCTGTGAATTAGTAGATGTAGGTTGAGGAATTGTAGGAACCTCATTTTCAATATAAAATTCGACTGTTAATACACGCGTATGGTTATGATAATCCGAAATAATTATAGTCAAGTCATTATAGCCATCTTCATAGTCTAAAGTGTTAATTTCTGTTTCTATTTTGAAAAAAAGATTCATTGGATCTTTTGCAGAAATGCTTTCTTTTCCTGAATGATAGATGTCGTTAATATATAGTTCGAAAGAATCCTCAATAAGAGGAGAAGCATCTAAAATCCTGAAATTTAAAGTAACTGCTCCGCTTTGTTTTTCTGTGAAAAAGTCTTGACTGTCTTGAAGATAGATATAAGGAGCATAATAATCCCTGCTGACTGATACAACATCTTTCCCTATTATTCCTTCCTCTAAATTAGAAAAAGTTGTAACATTAATCCTTGTTTCGCTAAAACCATCAAGTGGGACATATGCACGGTACTCTTCAAGTATAGGATCGGTATGCTCGTAAAAGTCTACTAGAGGCTCAACCTGAAGTAGAATAGTTGTATCATTCCACCATGTATAGTTAGAAGATGTGATAGGAAAATAGGGGTAGAGATCTTCCTCAACTCCAAAAATGGGGGCATAGCAACTTATTTCAAGAGTAATGTTTTTTTCACGGGGTGTAATGAATACTGACACTGTCTCATTAGGTGAAAAAACTTGATAAAGAGGGAAATCTTGGAAAGGCAATTCTTTATATTCAAACAATATTTCCATGGGAGGTAAACCCAAAAATGTCACCGTAGAAATGATTGTTTCTCCATTAAAAGAAGCTACACCAGTAAGATTATAGTATCCTCTATAGATTATAGGTAAATCGCTGTAGTTTCCTGTATTTGTTAAGATTGTTCCATTCAACCAGAATGTAACATTAGCCTCTGAAATTGATAAATAGTAGACCATCTTCAATGGTTGAGGGTTTTCATAAGGAGTTTTTTTATACCTTATGTGATATGTTTTATTATTCTCTGGAGATAAAATCTGAAAGACGAGATTACTTTCTAAATTACTCATAGTTTTTTTGCTACTTTGAGCAGTTACATTTTTCACACTATCTTTCTTTATTGAGTGAGTTAATGTATGTTGTTCATTACTTACTGTGAAACTATTGTATCCTATAGAATTACTAATCACTAAAATGAAAAAAATGCAAAACAATTGTTCTTTTGTTTTCATTCCAATTAATCTCCACAATGCTATTCACTTTAACTTCGATAATCGGCATATATAGCTTCGTTTACAAAGTCTACTCCATCTGTTGCTGTAAATCCCATAATCTGTCCATTGAAGTTTAACAGATAAACAACAACAGTACCCCATAGTCGTCCATTAGGCGTATCAAAAGCTAATCCAAATTGAATCTGTAGTGCTTGTTGACCATTTTCCCAAGCTGCTGAAGGAATCGAACCTTGACCACATAAATAGTCATAATTCCAACAATTCCAACCGTTACCGGCTGCTTGTGAATCTGCCAAATACCATGGCGCAGTTCCTGACTTGATATATAATTGTGAGTACCTAAATTCTATTGGTGTTATCCAAAATGATTGACCAGATTGATCTATTTTTGCGTAACAAGTCATTACTTCAACATATTGCATTGGACCTAGAATAATTCTAACATTTACGTAAACTTTGGTATTCCCTATTTTGATGCTTTCGCCAAAATGTTCATCAAATAATGGTTCATTATTGAAGGCCGCAACATTACTTGTATTAAATGATATGCTAAATATCAATACAAGTATGGATATACTATATACAAATAGTCTGTGTTTTATTAACAATTCTTTTCTAAACATAGAATGATAAAATAGTGCTGCCTATATAAACTTTTCTCTTCTCGCTTGAGATATGTTAACTCTACCCACCTCGATTACAGTTAAATAAGGGAGGTTACATGGGCAAGTGATAAAACATGAACCCTGAACGTAACCTCGAGTTAACAAGAAGAATGGTAGTTAAAAAAGTTTTAGCTGGGGAGAAC
>CAZEQQ010000173.1:0-5999 GCA_964514425.1 uncultured archaeon | reverse complement strand
TATCTATTGCCATTTTAATGGCGAAAGTAGTTTTACCCGAACCTGGTGGTCCAAAAAGGTGAAAAATTCTTTTACTTTCAGGAATTGTTAATTTAATGAATTCCATTACATCTGAACTAAACTCTAATTTACTGCTAATCTCCAAAAGGATCTATCTCCATTGAATCTTGATTAAAAGTAGAGAGAAAAGTGCAATCATGGGACTTAGAAAAGTGATAAGTTGGTGTTGAAACAAAAAGAACGAAAATAAGTTCAATGTAAGGACTAGGAAGAATGTCATGCAAAGAGAATACCGCAAATAACATTAGTATTACTGCCAATTTCACAAACCATTTAACTATAGATAAAACTCTAACATTTCCTAATTTTTTGATATCATTAATTTCAGGAATACTTACTAGAATCGTCGCAAATCCAATGAAAAAGACAAGATAACCGAGCAAAGTATAACTTTCATAAATAGTATTAGCTATGTCAAAAAATATTCCGCTCAAAAAAGTCAGAAGGAGAAAAGGAGCTAAAATAAGGGTAGTAAAAAGACAATCGAAGTCCTTAATCTGCCTAGTTTCGATTTCGCCTTCGTCCCAATTAATAGAATTCTCATAAACACCAAATATCCAATAATAAACTTTCATGATAGGAAAACGAAAAACATTTCCGAAGACTTGAATAAACTGCAACATTTTTTTTGGAAGAAACGATATTAACCACTTAAGAATAAAGGCTAAAAGCCATATTGCTAAATAACTCTCAATTTGTTCTAAAATAAATAAGTACACTTAAACCACCTCGCTATTTGAAACATGGACACTTCTTTTTGAAGGAAAAGAAATAACTTTACTTTTTGGAATAGAATATTCTTTGACTGACTTATTCCCACTGGTAGTAGTTGGGTTATCTAATTCATAGTTGTTCAAATGATGTTTTAAATCATTGATGTTTGCAGTAAGAATTGAATCCGAAGATAATTCTTTAGAATAATGGCTGATAAATCTTCGAACATCGTTAGAATTAGGCAACTCTATTTCACTAAATTCTACCCATTTACAAATTATATCGTAAGAAGGATAGAAAAAATCTAAACCCTCTTTATCGCAATAAATCTTCAAAGTTGATATAAATTGATTATAATCCATATTCTCGTATTCTTGCTGCAAAAACTCTTCAATTGTTTTTTTCACATATATTTTTGCTGTGGAAGCAAACTTCTCAAAAGAAAAATTCAAGTCATTCAAAAGAGTTTGTTCTATTCTCTCACGTTTAATAGGACAAAAATTATATGAGAAAGTGTGTTGTAAGGTATTTTTTTCTTGTTCTTGTTCTGCATCAGATATACTAAAAGGATTTTTTATCAATTCTTCTAATGCTGTACTAATCTCTGAATTACTATCCTTGTCTTTAAATGCATTTAAATTCAATTCTAAATGACTTGTTTTTTCCCCATTATCCTCACTCTTTGGACTTTCTAGTTCTATTTGCTGTTTTTTACTAAAGAATTTATCTTCTTTAATGATAGAATAGAGAGGAAACATCTGTTGTAATAATACTAAATCTAGTATTTTCTGTCCAATTCTAGCCTCTTTCTTTATTCCTTTAGACATACTTTCCAACTCAATAAAGGAACTCTTTTTTGCTTCCAAAAGTGTTTTATGCAAATCTTTAGTAGTACAAGTTAATGTTTTTCCAAATAGGGTTAAAACTTCTAAAGATTCTAAATCAGTAACATTGCACTTGAAAGATGATAACTTACTTAAAGTGGCATCTGAAAGAGAAGAGCAGAGAGACTTTTGTGATGCTGATAAAATTCCGAAACTGATAAAAGGTGAAATACTGTATTTCGTTTTCTTTGAATTAACTTGTAAAAACCAAGTGGGTTTTGAATCAAAAGTAAGAATAAAAACAGAGGCGTCCTTAGTAGGCGTCCTTGAGACAAGAGAATTGCTCAACGTTTCATTAATACTCCTTTTCTGACCTGTTTTACTCATAAATTCGACTATAAGATAGGCAGTGAAGACACCAAGAAAGATTCCGATCCATCTGAAAGAATCAAGAAATAAAGAACTCACAAATAAAATGAGAACAGAAAGACAACCTCCTAAAGCTATTTGTTGATAGATAGACAGCTCGACGGCAAAGTTACGAATATGTTCCACTTTTTCTTTAGTAAATAGAAGAAGTTTATCCCAAATGGCTCCTGTAATTACCATAATCTGTCACTCCCTAATGTGTAAAACTCTATATAAAGGCGAAAAGATATTCTTTTCTTCCGTAGTTTTTGACTAAATTGTTTCTGCATCAGCATCAAAACCTTTCGTAATAGTTTGATTTCTTTTAGTGAAGTAATTCTGACTGATTAAATAAAGCACAACTCCGGAATAAATGAGAAAATTAATCAGAGGAATTAACCAACCCCAAATCCCAAGTGCAATGATAAAACAAAATAAACCTATCAAGAAAAGAAAAATTGCTTCAGAATGTTTAGCTGTAGCTGTTGTAAATGGGAGTAATAAATCAGAAAGTTCTGGTAAACCAAAGAAAATTAAACATATTTTGATGTAAAGGACTAAAAGAAATGAACCTTGCATTCCAATCCATGTGAAGTACTGTTCTATTTCCTGAGAAAAATGTAAGAAAAAAATTAGAAAAATAAAATTGATTAAAGGAGCAATACCTATTAGAAATGCGTGCCAAACATTTTTTAAATCACCAGAAAGGCTTTGACTAGCAAAATCCTCCGATAACATATACATATTAAAGTTAACTTTAACCTCATAACCAAGAAGTTTGATTATCAAAGCGTGCCATAAAAGATGGAGGAATGAACCAAAAAAGAAAAACCAATTAATATAGCGCTTAACATCTTTGAAAAGTAAATCCATTAAAATTTCCCATAAAAACCGTAAAAAGAAAAGGGTAAGTATTACCAGAAGAGTAATCTGAATAGACCCTGTAAAAATACCCTTAAGTGTCATCAAAACAATAGAGAAGTAATCGTTAGACAAAAACCTCACCATCGTCAGACTTTGAACTAATTTTGAGGGAAGTGAAAACCTTTTTCTCCTTGAGATAAACGGTGTAACGATAAGTAGTTCGCCTTTGAATTATTCGATCGAGCTTATACACATCTTTAACAATTTCCCAAAAAGTTTTAGAAATATCGCTTTGAGGGGCGTTCACCTTAAGAAGGACACCAATAATAGAAAAAGAAGCTCGTAAGGTATCCGTTCTGGGCATTAAATTGCGTGAAATAAGCCATTTAGCCTTATTTTCTAACTTGCGGAGAAAAACTACTTCTTTAGGATAGAGTGAAATAAGATGGTTAATAATAGTAGAAACTTTAGAAAGTAAAAGAGGAATATAAACCCTTTTTCTCTTCTTCTCTATAATACCATTATTAATGAGCTCTTGTTGGATCTTTTTCATATTGAAAAGATTGCATTTTTTCCCAACTTGGGGCAAACACTGAATCCGAGAAAAATGATTAACAGAAATCTTAGAACCAACTAAATTTAAACGGTAGTCTAATAAAGCTGTGAAATACAAAGCAATTTTGCTTCTAGTTAAATACTTGTTTTCTCCTTCAATATTAATCAATTTATGCAAAACCATATCAAAAACTTCTACAGTATCCTCAACTATTCTTGAAGGCAAATCTTCATAAAAACAATTTGCCAACAGTTCAACAAACTCTAAAGCTCTTTGAGACCTTTGATCAACAGTATTACTAAAATAAGAATTTAGTATCTGTGCTTTTCTTGGACCTGAAAGAATGTTACATAAATCTTGATGAGATATAAAAGAACCTAATTTCTCAGATTTTTTTACATAAACATCTTCGTTGTGTTCAACCGAATCGAAGATTTCACATATATCGGTTGAATCCTCCATATACTTCATATATTTCAAATAATTGCCTCCATGCCTGCATCTAAGAGTCACTTTTTTGCAATACAATTTATAATTAGTGGAAAAAACGTACTTTTTTTTGCATGTTTACATTTGTCTATATATTATGAACTAACATATATTAAACCTAAATCTGTTATAAAGACTAGATATATTGTTAAATATGCGTTAATATTTCACTAGTTTATATTGTAATTTGAAGATAAGAAAATAAAAACTAGGGCCATAAATGAATGAAGTTAAAAACAAGAGTAATTTGTACTATGAGTTAATGTTAGCTCCAGCTATAAAAGAGAATTCTCTTTTCATTCTTCCTGTGAATTTTAACATTAGTCCATTCATACAATTATTAAATAGTTATAGAGAAATAAATTTCCCAAAAAAGAAACTTCTATTGATATTGGATGAAAAAATTTCGAATAATGAGTTATACACAAGTTTAGTTAAGATTGGACTAAAGGAAATAGTAAGTACTTGTGTGAATGAGTTATCTCCCGTGAAAAGGAGCGAATATTATAAAAAACCAATAATCATTACTACTGCACAACAACTCTATAATGATTTTTTACGCCAACTTATAGATCCTAAAGAAATTTGTCAGTTTGTTTTTTTACAAGCTCATAAAGTTAGAGGAAAACAGTCTTCTGTGAAAATTTTAGAACTTTATGAAAAATTGGGAGTAAACATACGAATAGTAGCAATCTCTTCATATAACTTCCAAACCAAGGACGAGTTAATAGATGTTTTAAATACAATGAAAATAACCCATATTGATTTTGGTAGGAGCACTGACTCATTAGTTACCAATCATCTCCATACTCATCGAAGAAATAAAGAGATTATCCCTTTAAATTCTGAGATTAATGATTTTTGTCTCTATTTACGGCAAAAAATTATGGATTATTGTGAGTATTTAGAAAAACATGGTATAAAAAATACGAAAAAGGCTAGACAGAACATCAAATTAACTTTTAGTTATATTGATACAAGTCAAGTAAATTCTGAACAGAAATCTATTATGAAACAGTATCTGATAATATTGATTCTACTACAAAATATTCATGATGGATTAGAATCTACTGGCCCTTTACTACCTTTAAAAATGGTAGATAATTGGTTAACAAAAGAAAAAAACGATTTAAATTTCTTTGATATTGAAGATCATACTATTGAAATTGTCAAATCAATAAGAAAAGAGTTAGAGTGGTTAGAAAAAAACATTGTGCCTAACAAAGAAAAAAGATTGATTGAGTATATTAGAAAGAAAATAGAAGACGACGATAAATGTAGACTTATAGTTATTACTGACACAAAAATAGTTGCAGAACATCTAGTTGATATATTAAAAGAAGCAGAGATAAATTCTACATTATTACCAACCAAGAAAAACTTAAAACGCGAAAAAATTATTTCATTGGTGGAAAGTGGAACTCTTCACGTTTTAATTAGCACCAAACCACTATCTTTGACTGTTTCTTCTTATGTGTATTACAACTCTCCTGCCAAATATGATGTATTTATAGAACAATCAGACAAAAAGGATACAGTAGTATTCCTAACTCACAACTCACACGAAGAAAGAGTTTTTTATAAATTCATCAATCAAGAAAAGCAAACTTTCACTTTTGTTAATGATGATGATATTAAATTGACTTTAGCTAAAAATCAGAATAGACAATTCAAGAAAAAGCAATACGACAATCTTGATTCTAGAACTAAAACTATGCTAACCTTGGTTCGAAAATTTAGTGATAACAAAAAAACGTAAAACAAGAATTCTTGGGTGATTAAGAGTGCACAAAAGAAATAAAGAAAATGAAATAAACGATATTGAAACCACAAATCTTAATGAGTATATTGAAGATTTTATTTCAAAAATAGAAGAAAATTTAGAGAATTTACAAAAACCTCTTAGGTTTTCTGATTCTATACCTTTCCTAAATAAAGAAATTTTTACTGACGAACTTCCTAACTTATCAAAAAATGAACCAATCAATAAAAGAGAAAAGAAACTACTTATGGAAAACCCCCCAGAAAGTAACGATAAAAGCAGTTACAATGACTTTATTCCTGAAAAAGTCCTTTACGAAACA
>CAZEQQ010000172.1:0-6033 GCA_964514425.1 uncultured archaeon | reverse complement strand
TCAGAGTTTTTTGATGATGATTTAAACACCATAAGGCTTAGAGTGCCCGGGCTTAACGAGGCTTTGATCCAGGTAAACGACTGGCTGGCAAAAAAGCCCAACACCGAAGGCTCAATATTGCTTCATACCACTCTAGATACATATCAGTAACTTTGGAAACATTAAAGTTAGCTAATACTTTTTCTCGACCTTTCTTCCCCATCTCTCTTTCCAAGTTTTCATCATTAAGTATTCTTAAAGCATAATCAATGAATTCTTTCTTGTTTTTAGGTTCGTAAACAAAACCATTAATTCCATGATCAACAACCTCTGGGATGCCACCAATTTTTGGTGCAATAACTGGAACTTCACAAGCCATCGCTTCGGCCAAAGTTAGCCCAAAGCTTTCACTTGTACTTGCTGACAAAAGTGCTGAACTACAAGAATAGATAGGCGGAAGCACACTACGCACACCTTGGAATAAGACATTATCAGCAATACTTAGTTTCATTGCTAATTCTTCACACATTTTTCGTTCAGGACCCTCTCCTATCATAATTAACCCTAAATCAGGAAATTCTTTTACTATTTCTGCAAAAACTTCAACAATAAATGGAGTCTGCTTAACAGGTCTGAAGTTTGAAACATGTACAAAATATTTAGAATATTTTAACCTAAAGTCACATATTTTTGTTTCTACACGTTTATACCTATCTGTATCAATTGGATTATAGAAAACGCCTATTTCTTTTGAATGTCTAAATTTCGTTTCCATTTCTTCTTTCAAATAATTAGAAACAGTAGACAAGCCATCAACATTATCAAAAATATGAGACATAACAGGGTTATAAGCGGGATCAACACCCAAAGTATGTATATCTGAACCATGAGCAGTTAATGCAATTGGAATCTTTGTTACTTGTTTGGCTAGATACGCAGAAACCGCAGCAGGAATAGCGTAATGGACATTAAGGAGATCTAGGTTCTCTTCCTCAATTAGACGTATCATCTTAGATGCACAAAGAATGGTATAAGGTGCCCCAATATCTTTGAAAAGAGGATAATCCAAAATATCCACTAAACTTAGTTTAAGATTGGGATGGCGTATCGTTCGTAATAGAAAAGGTGTATCATAACTAATAACAACGACTTCTTGACCTTTTTTTGCTAATTCAATGGCTAATTGTGTAGCTACAATTCCTGAGCCACCAACAGTTGGAAAGCAACAAATTCCAATTTTCATAAGAAGTAAAAAAAATTATGCTAAAAAAAGTATTTGCTCTGAACAAAAAACTATTTGTAGAGTGAATCAATTATTTCAGACTGTATCTGTATGATTTCTTTGCTATTTTGAGCTTTGGCATAGGAATTTAGGTACGATTGATTTATTTTAAAGAATTCATTTCCCCAATTCACAAGATTAAGCAACTCAAAACATTGATTTTCAGAACCAAGAATATAAAGAGCAGCAGCCATAGCTTCTAAAGTGCTTAACTTTGTGGGTTTGCCATAATTTGTAGGATTAGATGGTACTAAAAAAGGAAGAATTCGCCCCTTACCTTTGATAAAAGCTTTTTTACCACCTTCAATATTGTTCCATGAGCAATCAATTCCTACTAAACCATATGCAGTTGCAGAACTAATATCAACTGGAGAAAGAGCAACATCTGCAAAGGGAGAAAGAACGATACTCTCATGACGGATTTGGTTCAGTTTTATAGCTTTTGCTTTATGGAAATTTACTAATTTCATCGCGGTACATAATTTGGGATTGCACGTATGAAAGTTACATATATAAAGAGCTAGTTTTAAAGGTGTATTTTCCATTGTATTCAATAAGAAAGTAATTATCATAAAAGTATCGATTAAAGAAAAGTGGCGACCCTGACGCGATTTGAACGCGCGACCATTAACTTACTCCTTATCATTAGGAGGCTAACGCTCTATCCACTGAGCTACAGGGTCCAGAAAGGAGGAATAGAGGACATTCTTTCTCATTCTATTCTTTCATTTTTTTTATTTTTATTAAAACTTTATTTTTGTTAAGATGAAAATGGATCGTATTCAGAAAGCTCATTTGACAATTTTGTTATATTTCTCTTTAATTCTGTTACTTTTGTTTTCTTTTTCAGTTTTTCATAAATCTTTAGTGCATCTTCATACTCTCGTAATGCTTGCTGCATTGCTTTAGGTTGCTTCTCTGCAAGTTGACTTTCTGCTGAAGTTTCATAGACGGCAGCCATTTCTAATTCTGTCGCTATTATAGATTCATTTTCTTCCATAAACTGTAAAATTGAGCGTCTATTAACAAGATGTTTCAATTTTTCTTTGTTAATTGTTTCTTTGTCTAATAATTTTTGATAAATGTCTAAAGCTTTAAGAAGAAGTTGTTTCCCGCGTTCTCTTTCTTTAAAGAACAAACATTGTCCAGCGGTAGCAAGAGATTTAGCCTTTTCTTCTAAATCTTGAGTATGGATAGCTACATCTTCTGCTAAAACTGAAGCTACAGAAAAAGATAATTCTCCTATTAATTTAAACGAATTAATACGGTTTGTTTTGTTTTTATCCATTTTCCAGCTATAAGCAGCGCGATATGCATAATATATTGCCTCTTCAGGATCATTATTTTGTATTGCTAAGGAAACTAAATGCTCAAAGGTTCTTGCTGCATCTTTGAATCTACTTGCTTCAAAGTTTGCATTAGCTTCATCTAATAAGGTATTCATCTTAACTTCAACATCTGACACTTTAACCACCGTATTGTGCAATCCTTCAAAGGATTTAACAAATACAAAACAGTAATAGTAAATTTAAGCTTTTGCTTAGGATATTCAAAATAAAGTCAAAATTGATTTTCCTTTAGGTGTTTAACAAGATTTTTGCAGTTATTTTCATCCTTGATAATCCTGTGAACAGAAACAGATTTTAAGGAAAATCACCCAATTCAGTCATATTTTATTTTATAAAAGGTTTTAAATAGCGTTCGTTTAAAGAATTACTTTATCGTTAGTTTAAGGTAAGACTCACATTTTCCGTAGTAGTAAAGTTTATAGGTATTCATAATATAGTATATTTGTAAATCTAAGTTTTGGAGGATTAAACCACGCTCGATACTAACTATAACTGTAAGAAGGATAAATTCTTAACTATACTTAGAATAAATTTTCCTCTTTATCTTTCTTCTATCTGTAGATACCTAATTACAGGTTTGTTTTTAGTTAACTTACTGTGGTTTTTACTTTTTGCTGTTATTTCCCTCCCTTTAGCACTTTTAAATATTGGAATAGGAATAGTTACAATCCTTTCTGATTTACGAATAATGAATCAGTTGAAAAAATCGTATCATGTAGTTTTTTACTACGATAAAAGCATCATTTCTTTTAGTATAACTTATACGTTTCAAATTGCCTTTCTTATCTATTTTTGGGATCACACCAAGATTCACACTATTAATTCCTCAGTTAATATGCTCACTGTATTTATGTCATCTAACGTAATACATTTACCCTTAATTTTCCTTTATATTGGTTTTTTTGGTTTGTTTCTAATGATTTATAGTTTAGTAATATTCTCAAGAACAGGTTATAATTTCATTATACCTGTCTGGAATACTTCGACAACAACGCTGGAAACATTATTTTGGTCTTTTGTAAGCTCAACAATTATTTTCACAGGTTTTTCAAATATTTTCTTTTACTATCCGTCCAATTTATTAACTTCTTTGATACTGGCGATTGTTTTAAGTGGCATGAGTATTGCTATTCTTCCAATATTTTATATGAAAACAAGATATTTGAAGATTGAATCCCCTGAAACAATAATAATGTATAATCAAATGAAGAAAGTATCTTTTATCTTATCATTATGCTTTATTTTTCTAATTATCGGCGCTTTATCTCTTGTATTCGCATATTTTTTCTCTTTTTGGTGGTCAATCATAGCTATTCTTCTCCCACTCATAGCAATGAAAACATATAATCTTATCATCTTTGGAAATATGTATATAGAACAAATAGATGAAGCCATAAATCATGTCTCAACAGCACTTTTTGGAAAATAATAGAACAATTTTTGCACATATAAAGTTTTAAAAACAGTTTTATCTCGTTTCATTCGATACTATGTTACAAGACATTTTTTCTACTTTTTGGCAACTTATTATTTCAGAGCCTACGAGAGGCATTGGTGTTCTAATTTCTGTGGTATGTTTATTTGTTATGATATCAGAATTATGGACTAAGATCAAATATTCTACAACTTCAGAAAATTTGGTTTTAGGGATAATTGGATTTATTTTTGGTATAGTGCTAATCTTTTTTGCAGATTGGGTAATGGCTGTAGCTTTATCTTTATTTGTGTTAGCTGCTTTTCAAACATACCAGCTTCGTGAGTCTCCTGTGTGGAGAGAATTGATGATTACATCTGTTGTTACATATTTTGTTTTTCTTGTTGGAACAATAGGTAGTCAAATATTTGGTGATGAAAGGATTATGGGATGGGCCTATAATTTGATGATTTATGTATTCTTAATCATGGCTTTACTCTTTTTTGGAAAGAAATTTGTCTTAGTAAGCAGGTTTATGTCTCCCCAAATTCTCTATCTTTCATTATTTGTTTTAGTGTATATCTTACTTTACACTGTTACTAATTTATTACCAAGCTTTGAAAATTTGGCTTGGTATTATCTTCCAATAGATCGAGCAATTGCGGATAGAGTTATATTTCTAAGTTTTGGCACTTATGAATCAATTATTATTTTAGCTTTTGGACTATATTTTGTTTCAGGAGGGATGCTTACAAAGTTATTAGGTATTAAACCCTTAAATGACCCTCATATTGAACAGATAGTTGAAGAAGTTAGAATAAAATTAGGAATTAAAAGAAAAATAAAGATAGGATTTGTGAAAGCACCTATTTTAAATGCCATGGCATACGGACCTTTCTTTGACCAACGTGTTGCCTTTGTCTCAAAAGATATGGAAAGTTTTAGTGATGATGACATTCGAGGCATTGTAGCCCATGAGTTAGCACATAATGCGAGATATCACATCATATGGCTACAGTTTCTTGCATCCTTAGAAATGATAATTAAAAAAGCTCTTCTATTACCTGCAACTACTTTAGATTATGCAGCTTATGAACAAAAAGTCTCATTCGCGTTGTATTTTCTGATTAACTATGGTTTAGCAGCTTTTCTTTTCATCTTCGTAAGGATTTTAGAGGGAGATGCGGATTTACAAACGAAAAAAGCTGGTTATGGTAAACAATTAGCACAAGTCTTGTATAAGTTGGAAGGATTCTATCAAGGTATAGCTGGAGATTTTGGAGTGAATGTACAGTTGCTTACTGGCAAAGAATTTACAGAAGACGAAAGACAACGTTTTCTTGGAGAAGCTGCTTCAAGACTCTATAGCCAAATTTACACACCTGGGAGATGGGCTATGTTCTCAAACGTTTTCATGTCACATCCGAGAACCGTTTTTAGGATCCTAGCTATGTTAAGTAAAGATTTATCACCCCTAAAAAGTGCTCTCTTGCCCTATTGGCTTATTATGCCTAACTTTTTGAGAGGGAAAACAATAAAAAATATGTCTATAAAAAGAGATGCATTTGATGAAATGATTTCTGAAAAATATTTAGAATATTATGGCGATAATGGTGTTTCTTCCTTCTTAAGTATCATAAGAAGTAAAGATCTTTATACACCACTTATTGGAAGCGATGTTGTCATATATGACCCTATCTATGAAGAAGCTGCAGAAGGACATGTCATTGACTTAAAAGAAAGCACTTCAATTTGTAGACCATTGTTGTTGGTATTAGGTACTAAAGAGGGAGAAAAGGAGTTTTTAATTTCAGACTATGATATTAATGTAACAAAGAAAAACGAGTTATATGTCTTGAAAGATGGAACAATTGGTAAGTTGTTAGATTGGAAATACGATCCTAAATCGAGTCATCCTCTATTCCGTTTTCAAATTAATGAAAACAATAAGAACGTAGTTATTGAGAGAGAGTATACTGGTAAAATTTTACAATACTTCGATAGTTTTG
>CAZEQQ010000171.1:0-6084 GCA_964514425.1 uncultured archaeon | reverse complement strand
TTATCCATTGTATATATTACTTCGATATAATTTTCAGAATAATCGATCTCATCAATCTCTGGTTCATACATAGACATCACGTCTTCTTTCTTTCCTTTTGCGCTCCATATTGTACCAATAATTCCTCTTTTTTCTCCATATTCGTCTTCAGGAAGAAAGCATTCGATAAATCCTTTAATTATATCAACTGCAAAACCCGCACTCGTTTCATTTTCAACTAACCATGCTCTAGAGATAAAAATATTTGCTTGTTCAATTAAGTTAGATGATTCGAGCGTGAGTTCTAAGTCGACATATTTCTGGAAACCACCAGGTTTAAGGTAAACTACATTTCCTTCTTTTTTTGTTTCTCTAAAATTAAAAAATGAAGCAAAATCTGACCCATTAAACTCGTCAAAGGTAATTTTTGTCTTAAACATTTTTTTCCCCTTTAATTTATATAGTACGTCAATTTTATCATATAAAATCTTTCTCCTTTTATTTTCAAATAGAAAAAGTAAGTGAAATGGAAAAAGATAAAGTTCTGAATCTTATTTGGACTTATTTCTGTTTCCTTTTTGCTTTTATAGTGATAAAACTTATAGGTATAGTTGCAATAAAAATAGGTAAAAACTTAACAGATACCCGTTCCACTCTAATTTTTTTATATATAGGTTGAAACTCTATTTCTTCATTAATTGTTTCATTATATTCTATCATTTTTAATAGAAGCCCTGATTTTCTGTCGTAATAAGCATTGATGGAATTGTAATCTGTTTCAGTTTCATTAATAGTTGTTGAATATCCTTCTTGTTTGATGTGAATAGTTTTTACTTCACTAGATTCAAGGGGTATTTCAGTGTAGTTTACCATTTCCGCTTGAGATGAACGAAAGTTAATATGTTGATTCATCTCTATTTGTGGAGATATCGCTAAACTTGTGTAGCTGTTGTTTGTATGCTTGTAAAGATTGTTGTTATTTTGTAAAAATGCTAAAAAGTCAGAGACTTCATGATAATTATGATACTCTTCATCAAAATTCTCCCAAGAAACAAAACTCCCATTACTAATAGAGAAGAATTTGTTCATATCTATTGTATCTCTATAGTTAGCTTGTTTTAATGATAAGCAAAAAGAATAGGTGTCATTTTTTATCGAAATTTCAGAGAAAGGAAGAACATATGTACGATTCTCTCTCCATACTAAACTTGACAGACTAACCATGGTCCAATCAGTCTTTATAGTTTCTAATATTGGACGATTCATGTTTGTATAGTTTTCATTAAATTCATATATTTTCGTGAACTCCAAGATAGTCCCATTAATATCGTCAAATTCCCATTCTGCCGTCACCATAACAGTTAGATTACCCATATTTGTCCCATTAACGATGTAATTCCCGTGTGAATAACTTCCTTCTGCAATAATCAAATAATCTGAAGGTTCTTCTGTTGCTTTAACACTAAGACTGGGTATAAGCATTAGTAGAATAATGAGTGCACAAACTGATAAATGGAATTTCACAATATCACAATTAACTGTTGCACTTCTAATATTTTAATTTTTTTAGAGTGGCGATTCAAGACATTTATTAAAAAACCACCATTGTAAAAAATATTTTATTCGGAAAATACCTCTCAATAACCAACTTAAGTTAAGGTTTAACATTTTTTTTTACATTTGTAATTTATCTAAGAGTTTACTTGGAAAAAGAATAATAAGCATTAGTTATTTTCTATTATAATGCCTAAAGATTCATCAACTGAACATCGCCCTACACCAACAGAAAAAATCAAAGTTCAAGAATCTATAGCTGATAGAAAAGGAAAAGAAGAGTATTTTCTTCCATTAGACTTTGATAAATTCCCGACTGTGACTTATCATAATTATGATCCTTCTGAATGCGGAGATTATCCAATATTGAAAAATTTGGATTTTGTTATGGAAAAAGTCTATTTGCTACGTCCTTCAAGTGATCCTTCAAAAATCTTTGTTAAACTCTATATTGATTATGGTTTTTTGGAACCTAATAAGTTATGGCATTTTTACATTAAGATTCCTGGAACTCATATAGGTAAAGTCCGCGCTGATTGTGTTATCAAGCTTTTTAACGGTAATTTTTGTTTGGTTGCAGAAATCCCAATGCTTCACTCCTCATTTTTTTCGGAACATCCAATCTCAAAAGCAGAGCAATTATTTGTGGGGTTAATTGAAAATATTGAAGAAGAAGCAATATATTATTACCAGATCGAATGTTTCACTAAAAGTGGGAGACTTTTTGCAGCAACACCATTAAAAAGAATCAACAATCCTGTAAGACCTAAAACCAAACCCTATTTCTTTGCTTCAATTTCTGATTTACATGCAGGTAATGGTGCTACTTTTAAGCGAGGGAAAGTTTGGTGGTTTAAAGCAAAAAATAATCCCCGATTAAACAAAGTTTTCAATAGTATGGTGAAAAATCAGAATCATATCACATTTAATGAAGGTTTTACTTTAATAACAACTTCAGGTGATAATGTCGATAATGGTTCATATCATGAATATTGGGCAGATTTATTTGATTGTGGAAAAGAGTTGTTGTCAACAACAACTTTCGTTCCTGGTGTAGGAAATCATGATTATTATAGAGGAAGTATATTTCCTTTTCGACGTGGAGCAATACTAGGAGGATTTAATAGAACACTAGAAAACTATCATACGTTCGTAAGTACACCTCGAGAAAATGGGAAAGAAGGGAGTTACTTCTCTTTTGACGTCGGAAACATGCATTACATCTTTTTAGATAGTTTACAATTGAGATGGGGAAATGAAAGAATAGATTGTGAGAGTAAGCAATGGAAATGGTTAGAAAATGATTTGAAACAGTGGAGAGAAAGAATTCACAAAGAAGATGGAGAAGGGTTCTGCTTCGTTTTCTTACATTCTGCTATTTTCTCTTTGGGTCTTTATGGACGGTTAAAGAATAACTCTGATGCGCGAGCACAAATGTTTCTAACACCTTTATTTAGAAAATATGGTATAACAGCTGCAGTATTTGGACATGCTCATGTGTACCAGAGATCTGAACACGAGAAAATAAACTATATGCAAATTGGTATTGTTGGAAAGATACCTTATCCTATGGATCAAGGAAAGATAGATAAAGTAGATTATAGTGTGCATAAAGCATTAGTTGGGGAAAAATCGCGAGGGTATGCAGTGGTATATGTTCCCCCTAATTTAAAAGCGATGAATAAAGAAGAGAAAAAATATTTTGAAGATTGGCTAAATAACATAAAAGAAGTTCTGTTGACACAAAATATTGATGAATTCATTAATGTTGAATCTTTAAAAACTAATCTAACAAATGATGGTCTTAATGCTGATTTAAACTTAAAACAAGAGTTTATCGACACCTATATCATTAAAAATATGCGAAAATGTGTTCTGTGGAGATATTATAACACTGATGGAGAGTTGTTAGATCATGTTTTTATCCCTTCTCAATCAGACGAAGACTATGATGAAAATGGACATAAGGAATATGAGATGGAATGCCCAGAAACTTTAGTGAGATAGAAGAAAATTACCTATTTTCATTTTTCAATATTTCTTCAGAGATAATATAGTTAATCTCTTCTTTTAGTTCTTTTTTGATATCTAAACCTAAACTATAACTTTTCTCCAATTGATTGACGATACTTTCATTTCCTGTAATTTGATTAGTGATAGCTTCCATTTTTTTTGTAGCAAGATAAGATTGACCCTCAAAGGCATAACAAAGGGTGATATTGGACGATTTTTTAAATATCAAAGTATATTTCTCATGCTTGATTCTTTCTAGCCACCCTGCTGAAGCAAACATAATGGACACTAAATTATTGATAGCTGTAAGTAAACCTCCGAGAAGAATGCTATCACTTGAAGTTTCTACATATTCTTTAGAGAATAGAGTAAATCCTGTTTCGTTAATAATCATGAATAAGATTGGTTTTTCGTCTGGTAAATCAGGTGTAGTTGTCCCCATTCTGATCATTTTTTTTGCTAACTCTTCTAATTGTATTAACTCTGCTCTTTCGTTAAGAGAAGCATTTTTTTCCAGTAATTCTTCCCATCTTTCTAATTGCTCTAAAATTTTATCATGCTCATTAGAGAGAACAATAGCTAGTTTCTTTAAGCCTTTCTCATCTGCAATTTTTTGAGCTTCTTGTAAAAGAAGTTGTGCTTCTTCTAATTCAAGATTAAGTAAAGAAATTTGAGCTTTAAGCCAATATGTTTCTGCTATGAGCCAGTAAGAGTTTTGTTTTTCTCCTATTTCTTCTAATTTTCTAATATACAGAGAGAGTTCTTCTAATATTTCTGCTTCCTTAACTTCATAAAATTCATTAATCAACATTTCACAGATAGTAAGAAGAGCTATTACCGTGGTTTCTTGTTGGATAACTTCTTCATTAATTACTTCTACGAGATTTGTTTGAGCTTTTGCTATATCTTTTAACCTTGAACTCTCTTTTAAAACTAAAGCTTCTGATACTCTGAATGATTGATTTATGATTTTGTTATCTTTCTCTTTTTCTGCAATAATTTGATAGTCATGTAATATACTTTGAGCTTGTCCTATGTCTTCTAAATCTACAAGAATTCGTATAAGAAGGAAATAGATAATAGAAAGAGTAAGATTATTACCAACTTCTTTAATAGTGGCTAAACTTTCTTTAAGGTATTCTTCAGCTTGCTTTGTTTCACCTCCTAGATAGTTAATTTCACTGATATTCACTAAACTATCTGCAATATCTTGTTTATTTCCAATTGTTTTACTAATTTCTAAACATTTATCCATAGATTCTAAAGCTTTTACGAGTTCTCCTTGTTGTTTGAAAACATTTGCTTTATTGAAAAGAGCACTGAGTTTCTCATCTTCGGATTTGAGATTAGTATAAATATCGAGAGCTTTGTTAAAGTATTCTAAAGCTTCATTCAAATCTCCTTTCCCATCCCTAATAACGCCCATATTGTTATATATTTTCGCGATAATAGTGTTTATACCTAGTTCTTGGTAAATCTCAAGACTTTCTTCCAATGATTTTAAAGCTTTGTCTGTTTCTCCTTTAGATTGATAAATCATAGCAATATTGTTAAGTGAGCCAGCTATATCTTGTTTGTTTCCAATTATTTTTCTGATCTCTAAACTCTTCTCAAAATATTCCAAAGCTTTATTCAAATCACCTTTAAAATAGTGGACTGTACCTATATTATTGTATGTTCTAGACATTGTAGGAAGATTGTTGATTTTAAGACTGATTTCTAAACTTTTTTCGAAATACTCTGCTGCCAAATCGTTGTTTCCTTGAACGCGATAAATAATTCCTAAGTTATTGTAGAAATTACTCATGTCTTCTTCTTTGTTTTCTTCCGTACTAAGATATAATGCATCATGATAGACTTGTAATGCAGATTCATAATTTCCTTTGCGTAATAAAATTTGACCTTCTAAAGAATAAAGACTAGTCACTATTTCATACTGATCTTTGTGTGATAAATCTTTGGAAAGATATTTCTCTTTTGACAAATTTACTAATGATAAAGCTTCATCAACCTTTCCCATGTTAAATAAAGTATCAATTTTGACTTTAACTAAAGAAAAAATTTGATTAGAATTCATTTCAGTATCTTGCAATAATTCTGTAATATTTTCCAGAGCTTTTTCATGATCCCCACTTTGACTTAAAATTGAGGTTTGAAGAACCTTAATATCAAATATCTCTTTATTCCTCTCCTCTAAATAACTGTTAATTTGCTCTAAAGCTTGTTTGTATTCTCCTTTTTTGGCTAAATCACGTATAACTTCAATGCCAGAGGAAGGTTTCATAAAGTCACTACACTTTTACTCTTATAATCTTTTATGTTTATCCTATTTAGTTAATGAACCATTGCAAAACAATATTATACAATAAGGGTATTTTGCTTTTTCACGTGAATTTTTGACTAAAAATAAGTCCTATCTTTGTAGAGGAATATCAGATAAGTCTAAAGGCTTTAACCTTTGCGAATCTTCAATCTCAATAGTATATAACTTGTTATTTTCGATTAATACTAGTTCTCCTTCTTCATTAATCCCGTTAC
>CAZEQQ010000170.1:0-6089 GCA_964514425.1 uncultured archaeon | reverse complement strand
TTAAAACAATGGAAATTGACATATTAGAGAAAAGGAAAAGACTTAAAGACGAAATTTCGGACATAGAAGTATTTCTTAGAGCGTTCCCTGCGAACGAAGAAAAAGATAAACTGAAAAGAAAATTAAATATTCTAAAAATTAAGGCTTCTGCACTCAAAATAATTTCAAATTCCACGTATGGCAGTCATAATTATGTAGGGAGTAGATTCTGGAATGTAGATATAGCAAATGCAATAACACATTTATCAAGATTGTATTTGAAAAGAATAGAAGACTATACTCGCGATTATTCAAGTGGGAAGTGTCAAGTGATTTATGGTGATACTGATTCAGTATTCATTGCTTTGTCCGAAAAAGAATTCATACATCAACTTACTAACGACATAAGAGAAGGTAAAACATTTGATCTTGATGAAATTACAGAAGCAAAAGAACTTTTGGATCACTTTACTACTCTCTTACCAAAAGAAATCGAACTAGAATTTGTTGATTTAGCGTACAGAATTGTCTTTTCTGAAGGAATAAAAAAGAGATATAGTTATTTAAGTTTAGTGTCTGGAGAACTAACAATAATAGGTTTTGAAGCTATTCGGAGTGATACGAGTCCTTTTGCTGCTAAAGTGCAGAGAATAGCTTTACAACGCATACTTTCTGAAGGAAATTTTGAGAGTGCTAGGGATGAAGTAATAAAACTGTGTCTAAAATTCAAACAATTAGATGGGGAAAAACTCAAAGAACAAACAATTTTCTATGGACCAGTAAAAAGGCATCCCTCAAAATATAAAATATTAACACCAGCAATGAATGCTTTGCGAATTTATGCTCATAAAGAAAACAAAAATTATGACGAATTATGGGAAAAATATGACCGTTTTCCATTTATTATTATCAAAGGAACAGGAAGGATAGCTGATAGAGCCAGATATCATAAACATGTTAAACCTGAAGAAATAGACAAAGACTACTATATCAACGAAGCATTAAAGATGGTTCAAAGGATAAATGTGAAAGTTGAGATGAAAGACCTTCAAACTACTAATCAACCCACCCTAGATTTTGCTTTTAAGCAAAACAACAAAATAAAAAATGGTGACTTTACTGAAAGCTAAAGCCAATATTCTTCATGTATTCAACAAAGATTGCTTAACTTAATTCTTCATCGTATCCTGTGAGAAATTCTTGTTTTTCTTCTGCAATTGACATAACTAAATCTTCAAAAAGCGTTTTCGTTTTTTCTTCTTCTACTAACTTTTTAAAAGCATTGAGTGTCGAAAGTTCAGAGAACAATAATAACAAGTTCCATAACTTTGTTTCTATGTCTATCTCATAATCATTTTTTAATGTAATCATAGATTCATGAGTGTTGGTCACTAAACCCTTTAAAACACCAGTTAAAATCTCTAACTTAAACTCATTTTTATCTGTAAAAATTGCCTCTGCAATTTTCCTTGCTATTCTTTCTACAGGTCTATCTGGTATGGGAACACGGGTTTGAAGTTCAGTAGATTCAATTTGATCTAAAGGTGCCCACAGTAAAAGATTTATTGCGTCAGGCTGGTAGTTTGAACGATAAAATTTAATTTTTTTATCCATGTTTTTGATGTTTTCTTCCCTAACCACATGGATAAGTCTAGATTTCTCTAAAATTTGCAAATGATGATAAACTGCTTGAGGGGTACTCTCAACTTTTTCGGCTATCTCAGAAAGATTTAACTCTGCTTCAGAAAGCTGTCGTAATATTTCTAATCTTTTACTTGACCCTAAAGCTTTAGAAATATTCACTGTTTCTCCCTTCTTTAATTTGATGATGTTGATATCTTTCTTATTAGTTTTTTTTTCTGGTTGATTGCTCATTTTAAACTCTAACTAATAATATTCTTCCTCTATTTTTAAGATTTTGTTGAAGGAAGAAAGAGCTGTAAAATACTAAAATATTAGAAAAGGAGAAAAAGAAGAGGATATTATTAGGTTAAAAATCATCTAATCCCATTCCATACGTGGAGCGTTCCATTCACGAAGCATTCTCCCAAGTTCACCCAAGTGATGGGCATTATGACGTAATAGATAAAGAAATTTGTGAAATAGAGAATCAAACCATTCAAAGTCATCCTTTTTTAAGAGTTCGTCTAAAGTAATATTACCAAAATAATTTGTCATCTGTTCTTCAATTGTGCGTAGATTTTCAAAGAGAGTTGATTTTGATAAAAATAGCAATTCATCATTTTTTGTTTTTATTCTCATTAATTTAAGTAGTTTGTTCCATTCCATTCCTTTGGGACTACTTCTTAAATAGAACTCTTGAGTTTCAATTATATGATAAACAATTGTTGAAAATGTCCAACTATTCTCTGTTAGTTCCCATTTTTCTTCTGGACAACGTTCTATTGCTTTTCTGAGCATTTTCCATGTACTCTCAAATTGAGACAATAAATTTTGTCCAATAGCATTATATGTACTATTCTCATTTTCATTTATCATGTTGATTAGTTTGAAACATTAACATTAAAACTTTTTTACAACAATTTTAGAGCTTTATCAGTTTGTTTAAAACTACATTCTTAGTGAGATAGAAATTTTCCGTTATAATTTAACTATATTTTTTGCATTGTGTCTTAATACTTAAATATTATGAAGTGCTAGTATTAATTGGTGGTTTTTTTAACAAATGTCTGAGGTTTTTACTTGGTAGAGTTTAAAGAAGCAGAGTATTATGAGAAAAAGGAAAGTGATGTTGTTCGTTGTCATTTATGTCCTCATTTGTGTTTAATTAAAAATGGTGATGTGGGTAATTGTAAAGCAAGAAAAAACATTGATGGCGTTTTGTATGCTTTAGGCTATGACCGTTTTACTTCTGTGCATGATGATCCTATAGAGAAAAAGCCCCTCTACCACTATAAACCTGGTTCATCTTCCTTGAGTTTTGGAAGTGCAGGGTGTAATTTACATTGTGACTTTTGTCAAAATTGGACTATCAGTCAGTCCACCGCTGATTCTAATCGTCTTACTAAAGTTAGTAGTAAACAAGCTATTGATTTGGTTAAAAGGTATCAATGTGAAACGATAAGTTATACTTATAATGAACCTCTTATCAATTTTGAGTGGATTAGAGATACCGCGATTATCGCTCGTGACAATAAGATCGGGAATGTTTTAGTTTCTAATGGTCTGATAAATGAAGAACCGTTACGCGAACTTTTACCTTTACTTAACGCAGTGAATATTGACGTGAAATCTTTTGATCCTCAATTTTACCGGGACTATTGTCATTTTCCCGCTTTAGACATTGTTAAGAATAATGTTACTCAAATGTTTAAAGCTGGTATACATATTGAATTGACTATGCTTATTATACCTGGTTTTAATGACCAATTAGAACAGATAGAGCATTTCACTTCTTGGGTTCTTGATAACCTAAGTTCTACTGTTCCTTTACACTTTAGCCGTTTTTATCCACACTACAAATTCCAACATGTTCCTCCCACACCCGTTGAAACAATTCTAAATGCAAAAAAAGTAGCTCAAAATATGGGTACAAAATACGTGTATACAGGAAATTTACCCTACACTGAAATCAATACTACTTATTGTCAGAATTGTAATGCCGTTTTAGTAGAACGAACTAGTTACAATACTAAAATCATAAAACTAAATGGAAAAAACCTTTGTGTGGATTGTTGCACAAAATCTGACATTGTACTCTAAGTTTCTTCCATATTCTCTTTCTTTTCTTTTAATGCGCTTTTTCTATTCGTGATAATACCTTCTTAGTTAATTTAGAGTCTCTAAATTTGTCCTTTCACATAACTTTTTATGAAGTTTTTTTTTAAGTGGATTATGCTTTCTAAATTTGAAAAACATATCAACAATATTACTTTGAATCCTAAAGATTTTGTAGATATACGCTACTCTTTTACCGAGTCAGAAAGTTTTACTGTTCGAAATAGTAGATTTGATAGCATCAGCAGTCAATCTGCTGGAGGTATTTCCGTTCGTGCTTTGATTGATAACAGTTGGGGCTTTGCCACTTCTATCAAAACAGATGATGAAACAATCAAAAAGACCATCGACACAGCTATCCGTATCGCTCGTGTAGGTGCCCAATATGCCAAAGATACACGTTCCATTGGTGACCAATGGGTTTTTGAGGGAAAAGGTATAACGTCTATGAAAATTGATCCTCGTGAGATTGATAAAGAAACAAAGTTTGATATTTTACTCAAAATGGAACGTTCTGCTCGTGAATATTCTGATAATATTGCACAAGCAAGCACATCTTACACAGAGTCTCACACTCACGAAGCGATTGTTAACAATAGAGGAACCAAAGTTGAGAATGAATCTCATGTTATTAGACTAATGAACAGCGTTGTTGGTCGTGAAGGAACAAAAATGCAGAATGTGTTTGATTCTATTGGAGGAACAGGTGGCTGGGAACTTGTTAACACATGGGATCCTGAAAAAGAAGGAAGAGAAAGTGCAGAATTAGCTGTTAAACTTATTCATACTCGTAATCCTCCCAGTGGAAAAATGAATGTGATTATGGATCCCTCATTGACGGGTGTATTTATCCATGAGGCATTTGGACATGCTTGTGAAGCTGACGCTATACTTGCCAAAACTTCTATATTGGAAGGTAAATTAGGGAAAAAAGTTGGTCATGAAACTATTAATGTTATTGATGACCCTTCTCTTCCTGGAGTTAGAGGGTCATTTACGTATGATTCAGAAGGAACAAAAGCAAAGAAGCGCATTCTTGTAAAAAATGGTGTTCTAAATGAATATTTCCACACTCTTGAAACAGCAGAAAGTCTCGGGATGACACCAAATGGTGCAGGGCGTGCAATGAACTTTAATTATCCTCCTTTAGCTAGAATGGGTAATACATATGTCGATTCTGGCTCTTTGAGTCTAGAAGAGATTGTTGAACAAACTAAAGATGGTGTTTACCTTACTAACTCATATGGAGGTTATGTTGATCCTGCTAAAGGACAATTTTACTTCACTTGTCAATCAGGCTATTTCATTGAAAATGGTGAAATAAAAGATATGATGGGAAATGTAGGTCTGTCTGGTATGATTATGGAAGTGTTAGCTAACACTTATGGCGTAAGTAAGGGTCATAAGTATTCATTTTTGGGTACTTGTGGGAAATCAGGGCAAATGATTCCTGTTACTGGTGGTGGACCGAATATCGGTGTTTCTAATTTGGTTGTAGGTGGTAATTAAGATGAGTACAAATACAAACACTAATGACTATCATAGTTTAGCTGAAAAAGCAATTAAGCACGCTGAAAAACTAGGGGCTGACCAATCTGAAGCATACCTTGTATATGGAGACCTAAAAAGTGTTCAAATAGAACGCAGTGGTATTAGATCTTTTGATGACAAAAGTTCTTCAGGTATTGGTATCCGTATCATAAAGAACAAAGCGATAGGGATGTCTTCTACAACAGTTTTAACCGAAGAAGGAATAAAGAAAACAGTAGAAGAAGCGTATGCTCTCGCATGTGCTATTCCTTCTGACCCTAATTTTGTTTCCTTACCTTCTGATACAAAAGAACCTGTTCCAATAGAAAATATTTTTGACAAAGCAGTAAAAGCTTTAACAGTAGAGGATTTTGCGCAAGTTATTCAAGAAACAATAAAAGAAGCTAAAATCAAAGAAGATGCTAATGTTGAAGGAAGATTTACTTCAAGTTTTGGAACACTAATTCTACTCAATAGTTTAGGAATAGATAAAACTTTTTCTTCAACTTCTATTAGTGGATACATAGGCGTAAAGGTTACAGAAGGGGATGACACAGGCAATGCTTACTACTGGGATAATCAATGCCGGATTAAAGATTTTGATTATCACAAAATAGCAAAAAACGCTGCAGAACGTGCGTTGAAAATGCTTGGGGCCAAAAAGATTGACACTGCAACTTTACCTGTCCTCATGGATCCTGAAAGTACAATGGATACATTAGGTGGTATTGTTAACGGTGGAATTAACGCTTTTTCTGTTTATAACAAAACCGCTTACTTCATTGATAAGATAGGAGAAGAAATTGCACATAAGGGAATAACCATAATTGACGATCCCTTTT
>CAZEQQ010000169.1:0-6101 GCA_964514425.1 uncultured archaeon | reverse complement strand
AAAGAAAAAACTATTGTAGTTTACTTTTCAAAGAAAAATGAAGAGCTTATTTACGGAGCTCTTCAAACCACTCTGGAAGTTTAATATCCGAAACTGGGACGCTGTCACCAGGAAGATAAGGCTTGATATCAATGATTGGTGTTTCATTTAAAGCATCAATTCTTTCGATAAAAATCTTATTCCCTTCAGCATTCAAAACTTTAACAGTCGTTAAACCTATAGGGTTAGGTCTATGAGGACTTCGACATGCAAATACTCCTGTTTCTACTATACTTTCGAGAAATGGAGGTGTAGTGATCAGTTGTGATCTAGATAAAAGATCGTCACGCATAGAAATCCACCAAACAATAATAAGATGGCTAAATTTTTCTACATCTTTCAAACCTTTTGCATAAGAATCCTCTACCTCTATCCAACAACTATCTTTTGTAATATTAATTTTACCGATAGGGTGAACTATATACGACATAGATAAGAATCAGTTATACTTTTATTGAATTTTTCTATTGTATCTAAATTAAAAACTGATTTTACTTTTGACATGTTGGACAGAAAAAGGTACTGCGTTTTTGTTGAATTATTCTTTGAATAGGAGTTAAACAAATATTACATAGTTCTGATTCTTTAGCATAAACATTATGCCAATTTTGAGCAGTGCCTTGTTCGCCTAAAGGAGTTTGAAAAGGTTGAATATTGAATGTACTTCCATTACTTTTAACAGCTTTCTTTAATGTTGTTTCTATTGCGTGTGCCAATTTTTTCCTTTTGTTAGTACTAATGTTTTTTACAAGTTCAGTAGGATTAATTTTCGCAAGAAATAATGATTCAGATTTGTAAATATTTCCTACTCCTGCTACGAGAGACTGATTTAATAATATGTTACCAATTATTTTATTTTGATAAATCGTTTTATCTAATCTTGAAAGAAATTCTTCTTCAGGAAAAACTTCTTGAAGTCCATCAACACCTAATCTTTTTATTGCTGGATAATTTAGAGCGCTTTCGTAGGATGATGAAATTTTGAATTGACCAAAGTTTCTTGCATCATCAAATATAGCTTTTTCACCAGAACTCATTTCAATAATTACTTTAGGATGTGATGGATGAATGTTCGGTGTATCTTTTATAAAAAGAAACCATCTCCCAGACATACCTAGATGATTGATAATAACTTTATCACAGTTAAATAACCAAACCAAAAATTTCCCTTTTCGTTGAATCTTTTGAATTGTTCTACCACTAAATTCTTGAAAATTTTGCTGTAAATTTTTATATTTATTGTATCTTTGAGATAACTCTGTCAGAACAATTTTTTTAACAACTTTTCCTTCTAAATTACAAAGTGCTTGTCTTGTACATTCTACTTCAGGACCTTCAGGCATTGACTACATACTCCTTTGAAAAAATTAGTTTTCTTTTTTAATAACCTATGTATAGCTCAAAAAAAAGTAACTTAAATTATCATAAATATTGTTGAATGAAAGAGCAAAAAATCTGTGTAACCATTTAATTGCCTTAAATGACAAAATGTCTCAATTTGTAAAAAATATCTAGTATAAGCGCTATTCTTCAATTTTGTATTCTCACTTGTAATAACTCTTATAAATCCTCACTCTTAACTATCTTCAAACTAGAATAGATAAAAAGAGTACTCGGTGTATATAATGGCTATGCGAGATTTTAAAGGTGTAACCTCTGATAGACGTATTGATTTAACAGGAAAATCTATTGTGCGTTACCAAACTCACGGGAGAAGATTTGAAATGTTAGTTGATCCCGAAAAAGCTTGGTTATTTTTACAAGGTGAAGAAATTGATCCTGATGATATCTTTGAAGCTTATCAAGTCTACGAAAACATTTCAAGAGGTGTTCGTTCTCCACAAGATGATTTAGATCTCGTATTTGGTGAGCTAGAAGAGCGAGCTATCGCTACGAAAATTTTATCTGAAGGGAATTTACAATTAACTGAAGAACAAAGGCGAGAGATTTTTAAAGAAAAACGTGAAGAAATTGTTGATTTTATAGCAACTCATTGTATAAATCCACGTGATAATGTGCCAATTCCAAAAGACCGTCTGGAAAAAGCAATTTTGGATCTAGGTGTAAACATCAAGTATAAAGAAGATGTTAGAACGCAAGCAATGGATATTATAAAGGCATTAAAACCTGTTATGCCTATACGCTTTGAATCTGTTATCTTAGCAATAAAAGTGCCTGCAACCTATACTGGTCCTGTTTACGGATTATTCCATAATTATGGTCAAATAGAAGCTGAAGAATGGCAATCAGATGGTTCTCTCGTTATAAAACTTCAACTACCCTCAGGACTTCAAGCAGACTTTCTTGAAGAATTAACTAGCAAAACAAAAGGCAAATCTCAAGTGAAAGTACTCGAAAGATTATCTGAGTAATATAGATGTGTTTAGTTATAGGAGATACAGAAATGTCAAAAGTTTTAGTTAACAATCATGCTATAGTTATCCCCGGAGAAAAATTAGCAGAGGGAAACTATAAGTATGGCGATGGTGTAATCCATGAAGGAGATAATTATTATGCTTCAATATTGGGACTATTTCAAGATAAAGGTGACTTTATCCATGTTAAATCCTTAAAAGGCAAATATATCCCTAGACCTGGTGATTTAGTTGTTGGTCAAGTTACTGAAGTTGGTTTAGTGAATTGGCTTGTGGATATAGGTAGCCCATATATTGCTGTTATGACTGCAGGAAATGCATCAGATAGAAGATTCGATCCTGTGAAAAATGATTCAAGAAAAATATTTGATGTTGGCGATATTATATTAGCCAAAATATTGAATTTTGACCGTACAAGAGACCCACAATTAGTGGCAAATGAACGTGGTTTAGGAAAACTACGTGGAGGGCGTGTAGTGGCAGTAGAACCATCTCATGTACCACGTGTAATTGGGAAAAAGGGCACCATGATAAATATGATTAAACGTCTTACGCGTTGTCAAATAATCATAGGCCAAAATGGTAGAATTTGGGTAAATGGACGGAAAATTGAAGAAGAATTAAAAGCGATTAGTGCTTTCAAAAAAATCGAAATGGAAGCTCATACAACAGGTTTGACTGATCGTATACGTGAAATGTTAGAACAAAAATAAAGGTGATATTATGGCAGGCGATGGTTCTGAAAAATTAATCGATGAAAAAGGTAAACGTCTAGATGGACGAGATAAAAATGGGATACGTCCAACTTCTGTTAAAATAGGCGTATTGAAAAATGCAGATGGTAGTGCAGAAATAAGACAAGGGAAAAACATTATAGTAGCAGCTGTTTATGGACCAAGAGAATTGCATCCAAAACATAGAGCTCTTCCCGATAAGGCTTTAATACAATGTTTTTATAGAATGTCTACTTTCTCTGTGAATGAGAGGAAAAGCCCAGCTCCTTCAAGGAGAGAAAGAGAAATATCAAAAATCATAAGTGATTCTTTAGAGAGTTTAGTGTTAACCTCCCGTTATCCAAGAACAACAATTGATGTATATATACAAATTTTACAAGCAGATGGAGGAACAAGATGTGCATCTTTAACTGCTGCCTCTGTTGCTTTAGCCGATGCTGGTATACCCATGAGAGGACTCGTAAGTGGATTAGCCGCTGGAATTGTCAATGATCAAGTAGTTTTAGATTTATGTGATATTGAAGATCAAAAAGGAAGTGGTGATATGCCAATTGGTTATGCTCCTGCTACAGATGAAATATCATTGTTGCAGTTAGATGGAGTGTTCAGTATTAAACAATTTGAAGAAGCCCTAAATCTCGGAATAGAAGGCTGCAAACAAGTTTATGAACTTCAACAAGAAGCACTAAAAACCAAATACTCTTCAATAAGGGACGACATAGCACCTGAAGATGATGAAGAAGATACTGAAGATGATCAAAAAAACTTCTTACTTGACACTTTAGAAGAAGAAAGTGGAGAAGAGGAAACTGAACCTTATGCTACAGGGAAAAAAGAAGAAGATGACCTTCTATTAGTATATAATGGCGATGATGAGGATAATGATGATGATGAAAGTGAAGAAAATATCACTGATGATTCAGATGAAGAATATGACGAGATTCAAGATACTAATGAAATTGATTCTTTAAACACTGAAGATGACATGAAAACTGAAGAGATCAAAGAGGATGAAGAAGTGTTAAGCACAGTAGACGGTGATACTAAACCAATAAGCATTGATGATGTGTTGAAAGAAGTTGAAACTAAACTTCAAGATACTGCGGATGAAAATCAAAACGATAAGGAAAACGGTGAATAAAATGTCAGATAATTATGTTGTAAGTGAAATAGAAAAAGATTATATTGTAAAACTCTTAGAGCAAGGTAAAAGGATGGATGGAAGGGCATTAAATGAACACCGTCCAATAGAATATGAATTAAACTATATAGAGAAGGCTGAAGGATCGGCTGTAATATCTCTAGGTAACACGAAAATTATTGTAGGAATAAAAGCTACATTAGGTTCTCCTTTTCCTGATACACCTAATCAAGGAGTGATTACAACATCTGCAGAATTAAGTCCTGTTGCCTCTCCTTACTTTGAAAGTGGCCCTCCCAGTGATGATGCTACGATCTTAGCGAGAGTAACTGATAGAGCTATTCGTGAATCACATGCTATTGATTTAGAAAAACTTTGTCTAATACCTGAAAAGTTAGTCTGGATTATATTTATAGATATTTATGTGTTAAACTATGATGGTTCACTCTTTGATGCTTGTACTTTAGGCTCAATTGCAGCTTTAGCAACTGCAAAAATACCAAAAGTTAAAGTTAATGAAGATGGTACTCATGAAATATTAGATGAAGTTGAACCTATACCAATTTCACACTATCCGATAACTGTAACAACATATTTGATTGGAAAGGACCTTTTGATTGATCCTTCAATTAAAGAAGAAAGAATAAGTGAAGCTTATCTCGTATTAGCATTTGATGAAAATGACAATGTTGTTGCTACACAAAAAGGAAAACTTGGCACATTAAAGCCTAATCAAATAATGCCTATAGTACACGAATCTTTAGCTTCGTCAAAAAATTTAAGAAGCCAGTTAATGAAAGCGATTGAAGACAATAGATAGGTGGAAAAAATGCCAAGAACAAAAAAAGTAAAATCCACAGGACGTTTTGGAACAAGATATGGGTCAACAATAAGGAAACGTGTCCGTAGAGTGGAAGAAAGAAGCAAAGCTACTTATAAATGCCCTTCATGCCTAAAAATGGCTCTAAAGAGAGAAGGATTAGGTATTTGGAAATGTACAGTTTGTGGTGATAAAAGAACTGGTGGAGCATGGGATCCCATAACCAGTGCTGGAAAAACAATGCAAAGAAGAGTAACTCGTATTGCCGAAAACTTACAAGAACAAGATTAAAAAGAAAATTTAATCTTTTCTTATCTTTCTATTTTTAAGAAAACTGTAAAATTCTGTTGATAATCCCTAAATTTTTAATAAGTAAAATAAATGATTGTACAATGAAGAGAATAGGGTTTACTACATCAAGGAAACCATCGAATAAAACAAGATCCTTTATTCATGACATTATTGGAACTTTACCTAGAGCATCAAGAATTGCAAGAGGAACACAAAGTCTTTCCTTTACACTTAAAACAATGATAGAAAAAAAATATGACCTTGCAGTTGTAATCAACTCTGTAAAAGGAAATCCGAATTTTATAAAACTTTATGATTTAACATCCGTTAGCCCTATAGAATTACCCTATGCAATAAAAGTAAGAGGATTAACCCTATCAAGAGAAATAGTTGAAACAAAAAGAAAAAGGCAGCCTAATGTTGCCCTCATGATTTCTAGTTTAAATAATAGTGATGAAGAAGAAATTTTGAAAAAATTGTTTAATACAGAACCTGTAGACATTACCGGGTTAGGCGATTCATCTTTCGTTAATGTGTTCCTTGACTATATAGAAGAAAAAGGAGAAAAATTTATTCACGTTGAGTTTACTGACAAAGAAGATTATATGGTAGGACCTAGAATGAAACTAAAAGTAATTCCCAGAGTAGTAGATAACAAGAGTGGAGTTCAGTGATTGAAAAAGTAAAAATGTCTATTGTCG
>CAZEQQ010000168.1:0-6103 GCA_964514425.1 uncultured archaeon | reverse complement strand
ACATAAAACTGTTGATGGTATTATTCATTTGATTATTTTTAGTTGTGGTCCTGATTCTGTTAGTGCTGAAATGGCTGCGAGATATGCAAGAAGGAACCCTTCTATTCCTCTTCTACAATTAACCTTTGATGAGCTTACGGGAATAGCTGGATTATCTACACGTCTAGAGGCTTTTGTTGATTTAATCCAAAGGAGGAATACTTAATGTCCATTTCTTATCCTCATTGGGGTTCTTTGACCTATCTCATTGAAATATTGCTTTCTGAGTTAGGTAGAACAGATGTTATTAAACCTAAAAAGCCAAATATTAACACTGCCAAACTTGGTGCCAGATACTCTCCCGAATTTATCTGTACTCCTTTCAAACTTGTCCTCGGTTCTTTTATTGAATCTTTAGAAGCTGGAGCATATGAGTTAGCAACAGGTGGGACACAAGCTCAATGTAGATTCGGTTATTATTGGCCTGTTCAAAAAATGATTCTTGAAGATTTAGGATATGACTTTAAGTTTATTCCTTTAGATCATGCTAATTCTATGAGTTTTATGCGTACTCTAAAAGAGGATATAAGTAAAGGCTGTAGTTGGTACAAACTTATTCAAGCTTTACGTGTTACATGGAGCAAATATTGCTGTATCGAACTTGTTGATGATTTACTGACCTATTACCGAGCGATTGAAACTAATAGGGGGTTAACAGAAAAAATTGCTAATGAAACCTATCAGATAATTTTAGAAGAGAGAGGTTTAAAAAATATCAGTAGACTAAAAAATTCTATTCCTCAATTTTTTGAGAAAGAGATAGATATTGATTCTTCGCTTAATCCCCTAAAAGTAGGGGTTATTGGAGAAATTTATGTTGTTATGGAACCCTCACTCAATTATGAGCTTAATAAAAAATTAAACGATTTAGGAGTTGTTGTTAAAACTGCTATTTCTTTGCGTAACTATATTGATGTAGGACAACGTTTCAATCCCTTTAAGAAGTCCCATCATGAACGAGTAATAGAGAAGGCTAAACCTTATCTTGAGCATTCTTGTGGTGGTGATGCCCAAGCAAGTATAGGTGAAACAATATTGTATAAAAAACAAGGCTTTGATGGAATGATTCATCTTTATCCTTTTACTTGTATGCCTGAAATCATCTCTCGTAGCATATTACCCGAAGTTAGTAAAAAATATGATATGCCTATTCTTTCTTTAATCTTTGATGAACAAACTGCAGAAGCAGGTGTGCAAACTAGAATAGAAGCTTTTACTGATTTACTAGAAAGAAAAAGAACACTCACTTCCACTCATAACATAATTACAAATTAATTACTTCATGGAGATCTTTTATGTCAGAATCAAACGAACAGTATTTCTTAGGTGTAGATGTTGGCTCAATTAGTACAAATTTAGCCATTATTAATCAAAATCGTCAAGTTATAGAAACGATTTATATCCGTACTGAGGGTAAACCCATTGAATCGGTCCAAAAAGGAATTAGACTTTTACGAGCTAAACTTGGTAAAGATATTTCTATAACTGGTGCTGGTACCACTGGCAGCGCTAGAGAATTAACCGGAGTAGTTATTGGCGCAGATATTGTGAAGAATGAAATTACAGCACATACTTTAGCTTCTTTGAATGAACGAAATGATGTTCAAACAATTATTGAAATAGGAGGACAAGATAGTAAAATAATTATCGTAAGAAATGGTGTAGCCGTAGATTTTGCCATGAACACCGTATGTGCAGCAGGTACAGGAGCATTTTTAGATCAACAAGCAAGACGAATAGATGTCCCTATTGAGGAGTTTGGCAAGTTTGCATTAGAATCTACTCATGCAGTCACAATAGCTGGAAGGTGCACCGTATTTGCAGAAAGTGACATGATCCACAAACAACAGCTAGGACATCCTTTAAAAGATATAATAAAAGGCTTATGCGAAGCTTTAGCAAGAAACTATCTTAATAATGTAGGAAAAGGAAAAGAGATTCTAGCTCCAATTATGTTTCAAGGAGGAGTAGCGGCTAATGTGGGTATCAAAGAAGCTTTTGAGAAGTATCTGGAACAAGATGTTATTATCCCAACAAACTATAGTGTAATGGGTGCTATAGGTGCAGCATTATTAGCTTTAGAAGATATACAAAGAAATCCACGAAAATCATCTTTTTATGGTTGGAATATTCCTGATATAAAGTTTGACACAACAGGAATAGAATGTAGTGATTGTCCAAACAATTGCGAGATAGTTAGAATCTTTAAAGATGGGAAACTTATTGATAGTTGGGGAAGTAAGTGTGGTAAATGGGCTTCAGTTTAAGGTAATTGTTACTATTGCACGGATATTACTCCATCACAACAACCAGGACAGCAACTATTCATAAAGATAAACAATTTCGTTATTCTTTGACACAAAATATCTGCATTTTCTCTTCCTTTTTCTGTTAATTTATAAACTCTTATCCTTTGATCCTCTATTTCTTCACTTTCTGTTGTCTCTTGTATCAATTCTTTTTTTTGTAACGATTGCAGTATTTTATAAGTTGCTCCTGGAGTAGGTATCCACTCTTTTCCTAATTCATTGGTTATCTTTTTAACGATTTCACTTCCTGATATTGAACCTGATGCTTTAAGTGCCAACATGAAAAGCGTTTCTGCTGATGTTATGTTTAAATCCTTTCCAATAAGAACCATATTTTTATACTAACACAAGAGTTTATAAATATGTGCCTTAAGAATATTCATAAGGAATATTCCAAAAGACTAATATATTGAAATATGTGATAAACATGGTAGAAAAAGAGAATAAAATTGAGACTAAGATCAAAGAAGAATGTATAGAGAACAACGTAGAACGGTGTTGTAATGAAAAGTTTGTATCACCAAAAAGTTGTTGTGGTTATCCAAAAGAGAAGTCAACGACTGTTTTAGAACAAGATGATATAAAACGTAATGTAAGAGAAAGCTATGGAAAAGTTGCTATGGGACAAAAATCTTGTTGTGCTGAAGACAGTGAAAGGTTAGGTTATTCAAAAGAAGAGTTGAATTCTATCCCTCTAGAAGCGGACATGGGTTTAGGTTGCGGTAGTCCTAACAATATAGCGGGTTTATCAGAAAATGAGATAGTAATAGACCTTGGTTCAGGAGGTGGAATAGACTGTTTTATTGCCTCTAAAAGAGTTGGAAACTCAGGAAAAGTAATAGGTGTTGATATGACCCCTGAAATGATTTACTTAGCAAGAAAAAATGCGAAAAATGGTAATTTCACAAATGTTGAATTTAGACTTGGAGAACTAGAATATTTGCCCATAGAGGCAAATTTCGCAGATGTAGTTATTTCTAATTGTGTGATCAACCTTGTCCCCGATAAATTGAGAGCTTTTGAGGAAGCTTTTCGAGTATTAAAAACATCAGGAAGAATAATTGTTTCAGATATAATAAGATATGCTGATTTACCAGATGAGATCCTTAAATCTCCAGAGTTATACAATAGTTGTCTTTCTGGTGCTTCATTAAAAGAAGATTATCTTAAGCTCATAGAAACTGCTGGTTTTAGAGCTATTCAAGTGTTAGAAGAAAAAAAACAAAAATATGAAAATTATGATGTTGAACTAGGAAGTATAACAGTTCGTGCCATAAAATAGTTTATTTTAATCTTTTTTCCCTTCTAACAACAAATTTTTTTGCTACTCATGGTAGATTTTTTTTGCAAATATCTTGAAATTATTTCTAAAAACTTTTATAGAAAATTATAATAAATTAGGCCGTCTAATGAAGAATTGCTTTTACTTTAATTATCACTCGTTATTACACATTATCTTTATTACCTAGTGGTATATGGTTGTAGGAAGGATAGAAATTTATGGTAAATTCATTAGCATTCATTTTAAAGATGAAATGGCGCTTTAGGCGTTGGAATGAGGAGAAGATTAAAAAGTATCAAAACAAGCATGTAAAAGATCTTGTTCGCTTTGCTGTGGATAACTCTTCTTTCTATGCTACTTATTACAAAGAATATGATACAACTAATTTCACTTCTTTACCTTTTATGAATAAGAACCTCTTTATGGACAATTTTAGTGATTTAAACACTAAAGGGTTAACTAAAGAAGAATGTTTGGAGCATTGTATGGTAAAAGAACGGACGAGGGATTTTAGTCAATATTATAAAGGTTATCTTGTAGGTTTATCTACTGGTACAAGCGGGAGTAGAGGACTTGAATTTGTCACTAAAAAAGAAGCTTTGCTTATGAAACTCATGGTCATATTAAGATTTCCTTTTCCTAGAGCCTTGAGATATCATTTAGGTTTTATCCTTAGAGTTTTTTCTCCAGGATTTGATTATAAAGGATTAAGAATCCGCGTTTCCTATATTAATCCCCTAAAATCTAAAGAAAAAATGATAGAGCGATTAAATGAATTACGTCCAAACATTATTTCCGCCCCACCATCAATATTGCAAGTGCTTGCAAAAGCAAAAACAGACAATAAATTACACCTTAACCCCATCTTGGTTGTTTCATATGCTGAAGTTCTCAGTATTGAAGTTAAGCAAAAACTGAAAGAAACCTTTAATGTGCCGGTATTAGAAGTTTATAAGTCATCTGAAAGTTTTTTAGCTCTACCTTGCAACAAAGGTAATCTTCACCTTAATGAGGATGTGGCTTATGTAGAGTTATTGGATACAAATAATAAACCTGTTAAACCCGGTAATCCAGGATTTGTTGTTGTTACAGATTTACTAAAAAAGGGAACTCCTTTAATTAGATATAAGATGAACGACTTACTTACTATAAGTCCAGAAAAGTGTTCTTGTGGGTCAAATTTTAGAGTTATTCAACAGATTCATGGTAGAGCAGATGATATTATAGTAGGAGTAAATGTTGAAACATCTAAATATGAAATGATTCTACCTGATTTCTTCAGAAGGGCAGTGGTTAGATCATCAGACAATATTAAAGAGTATAATGTTATTCAGCATTCTTTAGATGAAATGGAGATAAGACTGGAATTTAATGAAGAGACAGGAGAGTTAGAGTTAGATAATTGTAAAGAAGATTTAGAAAAGAATATTATTCAAAATATTGAAGATATACTCTTAAAACACGACTGTAAAATGCCAAAAGTAGGATTTGTTTATGGAAAGATTCAACAAGATCCCGATAAGAAATTACGTAGAGTTCGTAGTACTATTTCGAAGGATTATTTTACATAACTTAACGAGGTAAAAAAATGCAAACAATAACTGATACAGATAAAACGCGAGAAGAGTTTCAACAACCAATAGAAAGAAAACGTTTCTTTGGTATCGATTTTATTAGAGGGATAGCAATAATGGGTGTGATTTTTTTTCATGCTTTTGTTTATCAATATGGGTTGATAGGAGAATTAGACTTGGATAATCTAAACCCCCTTTTTATGATTATTTACATTATGTTGAATTGGGGAGGGTTATTTATAGTATTATCATTGGTAGCAAACACTTATTCTAGTATGAGAAGATATAGAGAAAAAATCCAGAATAATAGTTCTAATCCTGCATGGGAAGTTTTTGGTAAAAGATGGTTAATTTTAGGAGTAATTCTCATAGTCCTTAGTTATTTTTACAATTATCTAACAGGTCCAATGTTCTATAATTTTGACACAAATGAGATGAGTTTGGCTCTACTACCAGGAATTATCCGAACAGGAGAACTTTATCAAGTGTCAATTTACCGCGTTATACAAGGAACAATTTTATCTTCACTTGGTTGGAACTTAATTTTCCTAGGCTTAACTTTTACCTTTCTATTTAGAAATAGCAATAAAGATAGTTTAAGAAAAAATAAAATAATTCTCCTTGTATCAAGTTTTCTCATTATTCTGTCTTCTTTCTTCAGAATATATTTATTCGAAACATTTGAAGTTGCAATGGAAAATAAGAACTACCTTTTAGCCACATTCATTGATATTTTTGCTGGTGAGGTTTTCCCTCTTTTTCCCTATTTAGGTTATGGTGCTCTTGGTGCATATTTAGGATTAGTTTTAACTGAAAAACCTTCACCAAAAACTCTAAAAAAGCAACTATTCATAAGTTTAATTTGGTTAGTTTTAGCAATTATTGCATTCTTAATTCCT
>CAZEQQ010000167.1:0-6109 GCA_964514425.1 uncultured archaeon | reverse complement strand
TTGGATCAATTAGAAATTATTATGTGGAATATTGCTTTAGCCTTATTGATAAGTGGTGGTATTCTCGTTATAATCTCGATCGTCTTAAATATTGAAAGTCTGAGTGATGCATTTGGTTTTGGAGACAGTGGTGATGGTGTAGATGCTGATGTTGGTATTGATGGAGTTGATGCTGATGTTGGTATTGATGGAGTTGATGCTGATGTGAGTATCGATGGAGTTGATGCTGATGTGAGTATCGATGGAGTTGATGCTGATGCGAGTATTGATGGAGTTGATGCCGATACAGACATTTCTGCTGAGCATGATTCAAGCACAGAACTTGGTGCTCATCATATAGACATGAAAGACGTTACCTCATCTGCAGCTCCTCTCTTTCTGATTCTCTCTACTTATTTCCTTATCTTTGGTATTTTGGGTGTTGTTACACTTAAAATTTCAGGAGGTAGTGATTTTGTTAGAGTTCTCAGGATTATAGGAGTAATTGGATTTCCATATATTTTAGCTAATGTTTTTTCTCGAATTTGGCGATCTATTTCGAAAACAACTTCTAAACAGATACTAAGAGGTGAAGCATTAGTAGGAGAAATAGCTGAAGTATTTGCTTCTGTTGACTACAGAGGTGGCTTAATACACGTGAATTTAGGTCAGGGTTACGGTACAACTAAATTGCATGCAAAACCTTTTTCAGCTTACGATACTTTTCAACGCGGAGAAAAAGTTAAGATTGTAGCAGTTAAAGGAAATGAATACCTAGTTGATAAGTTATAGCAATGTTTAATTTTCCTTTTTTTCCTTATTTTTTATTAGGAAGTTTCAGATAGCAATGTAACGTTATTTTTTGTTTTTATACATTAATATAACATCTTTATTTAGATACCTTAAAAAACAAGTACGATAAATTAGACTTACAAATAGTGAAGTGATAGAAATGGTGTGGTATGTTTACTTAATTGTAGGTATAGTCGTACTCTTTATCTTAGGCTTAATGTTTTTTGCCTCAAGATACAGAAAGTATGACACATCTTTGTATGTCATTCATTTCCGAAATGGAAAGGTGATAAAATCAGGTCAAGGGGGTAAAGCTGTTATTATGCCTTTGATCGATGAAGTCCGTGTAATCCCTGTTACTACCCAGTCAACTCTTTTAGAAGCAAGAGAGAAAGTTGTTTCTAGAGAGTTTCAAGAGATATCTATTACAGCTTTTATATTTTGGAGAGTTATTGACCCAGAAGTTGCTTTTGCTCGTACTACTTGGGACCGTAATAATTCTGCTTATATCGAAAATATCATCCGAAATGCTGCTGAAGCTATTATCCGTACAAGTTGTGCTAATATGGCTTTAGAGAAAATTATTCGAGACCGTCAAGCAATTATCGAGGCTGTTACTAAAGAATTACACACTCTTACTAAAGATTGGGGTTTAGTCATCGAATCATGTGAAATACGAGAAGTTGAGATTATTGATCCAAATCTTAAAGAGAATGTTTCAGCTATTATGAAAATTGAACAAGAGAAAATGGCTCGATTAAAACGTGCTGAAATGGAAGAAATAACTCAACTCAAAGATTTAGATGTTTCTAAGAAAACAGGTGTTGAACAACAGTTGGTTAATTTGGATGTTGAAACCAAACAAAAAGACCGTGAAATTAAAATTCAACAATTAGAACGACAACGTACTGAAATTGAGGCACAAACCCTACAAACTAAAATAGAAATTGAAGCAAACGCTGAAAAATATCGTAAATTAGCTGCTGAAGTGGATGTAGAGGTAGAGAAGATCAAAAGAATGGCAGAAGCTAAACAATTTGAACTAGAAAGTAGAGCAAGTGGTGAAGCTGCTATGATACTTAAGGCCCGAGAAGCAGAAGCTGAAGGTATTCTTCGTCGTATTGAAGCTTTAACTAAAAGCGATAGTCGATTCTTCCAAGAATTACTTATCAACAAATTACCTGAAATTTATCAGAACCTTGAAATAGACAAGATGATCGTAACTGGTTCAAAAGATGACGCTTTTGGAGCAATTGCAAATGCAATTCTGCCTTTCTTACAAGTTATACCTGAATTAGCAGAAAAAACAATGGGTAAAGATAAGAAATAAATTTTTCTTTACTTTCTTTTTTTAACTATCTTTTTCTAAAAGAAGGAGTTTTTCTTTTAAGCCTAAGATAGAGTTTAAACTAAAACCTTGTTTTCTGAATTTTATTCTTAAATTATTTTGTGTTATTTCAAATGGAAAGTTTTCAAAAATACTCAATATCCAACCTAATCCAATGTGTAACTCTGTACTTTCAATAGACAAAAGAAGACTGTCATTATGTGTCAGATTTTTTGATATCTGAATTTTGTTATTAAAATCATTTAACCATAATAAGCCAAAACCACTTATCAAATCAAATTTCTTATTATGTTCTTCCATCCTGAAAGATTCTTGAGCAATAAATTTAATGTTATATTGTTGGTACAAATCTTGTAATACTTGACATCGGTCCAATGCCATTGTGGGTTCAATACTTACAATCGATGCACGTTCTTGTAATATATTTGCTAAAACTATAGCATCATACCCTGATCCAACACCCCAGTTAAGTATTGAAATTTGATCAGGTAAAGATGTTTTTAGTATTAAACGTTCTAAACAGAACTGGTGAATATTAACAAATAGTCTTGTACCTATCAGTGAATCTAAATTTGCACTATATTCCTTTAGACATAATTTTCCTTGTTCTCCTTTTAATATTGTTTTATATTTTGGAATTAAACGTTCAAAGAAATCAATCAAAGGTTTAAATAACTCTTCATTCTTTTCAATTTCATTTTCAAGTCTATCAATTACTAGTTCTCTATCTTGGTTTACGCTGTAAAACTCTCCTTGTTTATGGATAAAACCTTTGTTCGCTAAAAGATGAAAAATTAATGAAAACTCTTTCTCTAAATGTAAATAATTATTAAAGTGAAATATTTCTTCAGGTGTTCTAGCTCGATTCATCAAATTGTAAATACCTAGTTCTTGGAAAAGTTTAGATGCGTACAATGCAGAAATATTCTCAATTTTTCTTAAATAAACTAATACATCTCCTTCGGTTAAATCCTTTGTGAGTTTAAATGGTGGCATTACAATCTTCTTTCCTTTTTTAGTTAGTGAATCATGAGTATTAGTACAATGTAGTGTTAAATAATTATAACGTTTTAACTTTTTCTTTTTTACGGTAGACATTTATAAACTCTCTCGATTTTAGAAATAGAATAAATTCTATGGCTTTTATTATAGAAATTGAGAGTATTTGGCTTATTTCAAGTATACTTGTTTTTCCGTCAAATAAGTCAATATTTTTTGCAAATACTTGATAGTCCTCAAGAAGTGTTAACCATCCATGTTGTTGAAGAATATAGGGCATTTCCGTTAATTCAGGATAATCAATATCACAATGTAGAAATAAATCCAATATTTCGTAAAGAATGAAATAAGAAGGTTCAGTTGAGATTTTTTTATCAATATACTTCAAGGTTTCAATTGTCGATGTAACTCTTTTCTTGCCTTTTTCATTAATATATGTATCGAGAAAAGTATAAAACCATTTATTCAGATAAGTATAATGTACTCCACTTTTACTTTTTTTTGCTCCAACCATTAAAGATCCACTACTATGTTGTGTAACGAATAATTCTAAACCTTTAAACCACAAAGTCGTTGTTTCATTAGTTCCAAAAAGAGATTCATTTTTTTGTAGGTCAACAAACTTTGTTAAGTTTTCTATTTTTATCTTATTTCCTTCGATAATAGAAGGGAAGAATCTTGCATCAATTGTCGCTGTTTTATAGTTTATAAATAAAAATCCATAAAAGTTCAAAAATTCTGATCCACTAACTGCTTTTTCATCATCTAAGGTTAAGCCTTGGATTATAGTTTCATTTTTTGTTATCAATACTTTTTGCTGTGCATGTTTATCTGATTCAATAGCACTGGACAGAGATTGAGAAAAATTTTCAACATCATCTTTTGTTCTCTCAGATAAAGTTTTAATGAATTTTAATAAACGCTCTTGATTTATATTTTCTACGCAAACCAAAATTGTTAAAGTTATTGTCTCATAATTCTCATAGGTTCTAGAGTAACGACTTGTTATTATTTTTTCATCAAAACTACTTATAACTTCTAAATCTGTTCGAGCAAAGCCTGTATAAATCTCTGATAGAGATTCAGTGGTTTTGAGTTTTTGTCCAAATCTAGAACGCGATAGTTCTTTTAAATAGCATACGGGTCCATATATTAAGTCAAAAGTAATTACAGCTACAACTTTCACTCCTAAATCCCTTAGATATGGGAGATGGAAAGCTGTTATATGTAATTCATCATATCTTTCTTGACTCGACATAGGGACACACTTTTTTTGATTCTCTTATTAATCTTATATAACTTTATCTCATATTACAATAAAAACGGCTTATATTAAGATATATGGTAGTATTTTCCGCAATAAGCGTAATGCCCGACAAAAATATAATTAGGCGTTATTTGATTTTCTCTCCGACTCTATTAATGGGATTAAATCGTTTATTACTTCAAAATCACAGTTTTTTAGAAATTCTTTTGATGTTTGCCAAAATGGGTCAAACAAGTTCCCGCTGTAACCTAGATTTTCATAAGAAAGAGCCTGTATTAATAATTCTAGCTTATCTACATAATTAACAAATCTTGCTTCTTCGCTATTTTTATTAGCCATATCATCAAACATTTCTTTCCATTGCTTTTTTACATCTTCATTAAGGATTAATTGAAGTAGTTCTTCACTTGCGCTTACGAGAATTTTTCTTTTCACTTCATTATAGAGATCTTGCCCCAGCAGTATGTGAACTTGATGGTCTAAATCTTGATACATACATTCAGGTAAATCGTGTATTATTGCTAATCTCATAACTAAATCAGATTTAAGGGGTCTATCAGGATATAGGATATTATGAATATCTACTAACATCAATGATAACATTGCAGTATTATACGAATGATCAGCTATGCTTTCTACATCAGAAAGAGGTATTCCAACTCTTATCCACCCTTGCCTTGGAAGTGACTTCATCTTGATAGCACTAAATATGAAACCTTTTAACAAATTATACAAATCTTCAACTTCCTTAGATGTCAATGAAACTCAACGTGCTAGATTGTTATTGACCCTTTAAAAAATATCGATGAGGGTAATAGCTCCAAAAAACCTAATTGAAATTTAGGACTATTCTATTAAAATACACTTTTAGTTTATATATATAAAAAAAAAAAGAATAAAGGAAACTATCCTTTATTACATAAATTTACTAATAAAGTCCCATTGTCGATCTACATCAGCTTCAAGAGCTTTGTATAGCTCATCAGATATGCCTCTAAATCTACCTTGGATACTTGTCCAATCAGATATGGGTTTTCTGTTCTCTTTGTCAATAAATCTTTTACTTGGTCGACTTATTTCAACTTTGTTAGTTGTTCTGTCCCATTCAAAGAGTGGCCAAATTCCAGTTTCAACAGCTTTTCTCATGACATCTACACTTAAGTTGGAATCCATTCTCCAAGCGGGAGGACATGCGATGTCAATTTGTATGAACTTGAAACCTTTCATTGAAACTGCTTTTTGCACTTTTTCTACGAGATCTTCGGGAAAAGCTGCACTTGCAGTAGCTACATATCTGGCATTATTAGCCATCATAATGAACGGAACCATCTTTCTTGGAGCTGTATTACCAAATGGAGTGGTTTGTGTTACTGCACCTATTGGAGTGTCTCCTGATTTTTGACCTCCAGTGTTACTATAGACGTTATTAGAGTACATAATATGCAATATGTCATCTTGTCGATCACATGCACCTACTAAAGTTGCCATGCCTATATCTGCGGTTCCTCCATCTCCTGCCCATGCAACCACATGTTTTTCTTGTCCTAATACTTCTAAAGCATTCTTCACTCCAGCAGCTACTGCATCTGAAGAAGCAAAAGCAACATTTAATGTGGGAACATTAAAAGCTACACCTTTTGCGAATCCTTGATAAACTGAAGTACAACATGCAGGGATGACGAGGATTGCCTTATCTGCTATAGAACCTATAGCATGTCTAAACG
>CAZEQQ010000166.1:0-6125 GCA_964514425.1 uncultured archaeon | reverse complement strand
TATTTCCTTCACTCTCCCTGTAAGTCCATTTTTTAGCATTACTTTTATGCCATCATATCAGAGAGTTTAATTTATGGGTGGGTGGTCTTTTTTATTATAACTCCTAAAATTAGGATGCAGTCTATCTTCGCCTCATAAAAGAGTTTATATAACGGTAATACCTTGTTATATCGGGTGAATAACAACTGTCGGGCGATATAGGAATTGTCGGTAAAAAAGGAGAACTCTATCCACCAAAGAAAATTCGGAAAATGATAAATTTACAACCTAGAATGAAAATTCGTTACATAATCTCCCCTCGAGGATATCTGATTGTAGAATCCATTACATCATTAGAAGAAATTTTAAGAAGAAAGGCATTGGTAAAAATTAGTACGCAAGAGCTCGAATCTATTTCTGAAGAGATGCAAGAAAGAGGACCTAACAATGCTTAGAATACATTTAGATACAACCTTTTTAATGCCATTCTTTAATTTAGAAACTGATCTGGATAATCTGAATGAGCAGTACCTTACTATGCTAGAAAAAGCGAATTATACATATACTTACTCTCCTGTATCTATTATCGAAATTAAATGGGTACTATTACGTTTAGAAAGAGCAGGATATAATCGTGACACTTTAGAAAAACAATTTTCTGAATCACTACTTGCTTTAAATCATAATGAATCTTTTAAACAGATTAATTTTGTTGATTCTATGATAAATAATGTATCATATGAATTAATGAAAATGGGACATAGAGATTTATTTGATACTATCATTGCCAGTAGTGCGTTGTGGGAAGCAGATGTGTTCTTAACTGAAGATGATGACCTAAAGAAACGAATACAAACACTGCTTAACCTCAATACCTACTTTGAACTTAAGAAGATTCAGGTTATGTGTTGGAAAGAATTTGTGCAATCTATGTAAATCTTATAAAAAAAACTATAGTAAAATGTTTTTCATTTTCTTTTTTACCGTACTAGAAAGTTTGAGCAACTCCTTATGACCAACAGGAAGGATAAAAACATTAAATTCATTTTTCCCACTAATTCACCGAAATTAATGTGTCAAATTGTTTGCTTTTTACTATTTTATCTGCTTCCTTTATTCGTTCTATCTCCTCATCATCTATTTCTTCATTGTCGATAAAAGATAATAAAAGTGCTTCAATTCGACTTAATTGTTTCTCTAAAGAATCAATTCGATCTAATACTTGTTTTGATAACTCAGAGGTCATGACAAAAACATCTATGTTGTTAATTGTAGAGTAACACCAGTCTATATAGACTTTTCGTTTTTAAGTTCAAAATAAGGAAGAGATAGCAAAAAAAGAACAAAACAAAATTATCTTAATAATAAAACTTAGTCTACTTTACCGATTATTTCCTTTACTCTCCCTGTAATGCCATTTTTTAGCATTACCTTTATTCCATGAGGATGGTGACTGGAATTAGTAAGGATTTTAGTGACTATTCCTGTTGTTAATTCGTGTGTTCGTTGATGGTGTTTTTGAACAACTTTAACTTCAGAACCAATTTTAATATTTACTCGGTGTTGGTTACTCATTTGTATCAATTGTATCTTTTTGACTACTTTTAATATCCACTATTTTAGGTATTAGTTCTAACTCATTTTTTAACCTTGTTGAGAAAATAATTATAATAATAGTAAACTGATTTGAGAGAAATAGAACACTATAAATATTATTCTCGATATGATTACATGTATGACTACTGCGGCTATTGATCAAAATTTAGCTATTGATTTAATACGAACAAAAAAGCACAAGTTAGATAAGATGATTCAAAGAATATTGAACAAATGGAGCCAACCGACTGCAGATAGAATGATAGAATTGAACAGAGCAGGAGAACTACCTGAATCTGAAAATGATGCTATTGCATTAACAAATCTTATTGACAAAATACAAGAGTTAGACGCAGTTCTACAAAGAATTGAAGATAAAAAGAACTAATTTAAACTTTTAATCAGAAGAAAAAATATCAGAGTTTAAAGAAAAAGTAATGAGAGAATACTATGATTACAAAATCTGGTACGAAAACTTTCTAAAACAGGCGGTAAGGTGAAGGAATGGGCATCGATAAAAATTACATTCGCGATCAATTTGTAATGGCTAAACAATATTGAAACTACCCATACGTAAACAAGGGATGTCTTTTGCGGTTATACGATTAACAACAAGTGTGTAGTGTCATGGTAAGATTCAAAAGAGTGTTCAAATATTACTAGTATACTTTTATAACTTGTAGAAAAGTATATTAAGAATAATGAGCATAAAAAAGTATGGCAGTAGTGAAAGTTAAGAAGAAAGAAGAATTAGATAAATTAGTAGCTCAAGTAACTTTACGGTTAGGGAAAAAAGTCTCTCAGCAGGATGTCATCGATGCATGTATAGAATTTTCAAAAATGCATATAGAAGAACTGGAAAAACAATTAACAAAAAAAGCGAAAATGTCAAAAAAAAGAATGAAAGAGATTCTGGAAATGGCAGAAGAAATAGAATATGATGAAAATAAAACGATAGATCAAGAATTATATGGAGAAGAAGAATGACAATTATAGTGGACACTGGGTTCTATTTTGCATTGATGATTTCAAAGGACAAATATCACGAAAAAGCAAAAAAAGGATTTCAAGAGATGATGGAAGGAAAATACGGAAAATGCTATACAACAGATTATATAATGGATGAATCGCTGACGCTAATTAATCAGAGAACACAAGGAAAAAGAAAAGATTTATTGGAAAAAATGGCTAAACTTTTCATGCACGAAGAACCAGTAGCAGAGTTAATAAAAATAGAAATAGATTGGATTGAAGAAATAATAGAATTACAGAAAAAAGTAACTAAAGATGGAAAACCTATAAGCTTTACAGACTGTAGCACAATCATAGGAGCAAAAAAAAGAAAAATAGGTTATATAGCAACATTTGATGAACATTTTAAAGGTTTTTTAAGAAATATCGAATAAAAAAACCTAATCTAATTCTAATGAGTACTAAAGCAAATGGTAGATGATTTTAATTGGTATGGTATAAGCAAGAAATATTGCAGTGATTAGATAAAACTGAATCCACTCATTAGTGAAGAAAAATTTCTCTTTTAGTCTATTAAAGTTAGAAATTCGTTAGCTAATATAAAATTCATCTTTCAAGTTTTGTTCTAGATTATACCGAGAAGATCGACGAATAATAGCTTTTAGTGTACTTATTGCTAATTCGTTGTGTAGAGGAATAGTCAATGTTTGTTATGAACCCTCAAAGTCTCTCCTTAACTTAACATGACTTCCCTTCTGAGTTTCTATTTCAAAACCAAATTTATTCAATATTTTAATAACATCTTTCCCTGAAAGCGGTTTCAATTTAGGCATGGATAAGACCCATCTCATAATTGATCAGTACAGAAAAATCTTCATGTAATCCCCAGTCAGCCAAATTTTCTCCTTCTAAATGTAAAGCTATGGCTTCATTTATGTTTTCGATTAATTCATCAAGTGTTCTTCCTTATGTTACAACGGGCAAGTCAATGCACTCTGCAGTATAATATTCTTCCTCTATACTAAATTTAACGAATACAATACATTTCATTAAAATGATATTGGTAAAGAGATTTAAAAGCTATTTTGTGATGAAACTTAATTGGTAACTCTATTGGCCCTGTTTGTGATAAAGAAAAGTTGGATAAGAAAAAACAACCTAAAAAGCAGAAACTTTAATTAACTCATAGCCATAGGTTAATATGATATTCATTATGTTTTCTTGGATAGAAAGAATAAATGTAGACCCAGAGGTATGCCATGGTAAAGCATGTATAAAGGGTACAAGGATAATGGTTACAGTGATACTAGACTGTCTTGCCGAAGGATTAAGCGTTGAAGAAATTATTGAAGATTATCCCCCATTGAAACGGGAGGATATTCAAGCAGCAATACAATATGCCTCGTATTTAGCTAATGATAAAATTATCATGATTGATAACAAAACCTAGGAGGGAGGGGTAAATTGAAGTTTAAATTAGATGAAAATCTTCCCTTTTCACTGATGAAAATCATTCAATCTTCTAATGATCATCACGTTGAGAGTGTACTATATGAAGGGTTATCAGGAAGTGACGATAGAAAATTGATCGAACATTGTTACAAGGAGGAAAGAGTTTTAATCACGCTAGATAACGATTTTATTCATTCAATAATCCCAAAAAAGCAAAACATTTATGGTATTATAATTCTAAAAACACCACTTCAAGGTAAAAATGCGGTTAATACGCTATTTAGAAGTTTTATAGGAAACTACAATCTTTTAGATTCAAAGGGTAAAATTGTGATTGTTGAAACTAACCAAATAAAAGAGAGAACGATACTATAAATTTTAAAGATTTGATAGAAAAACTTTAAATTCATTGTTTTCCACTAATTCACCGAAATTAATGTGTAAAATTGTTTGCTTTTAACGATTTTATCTGCTTCCTTTATTCGTTCTATCTCAACATCATCCAGTTCTTCATCGTCGATAAAAGATAATAAAAGTGCCTCAATCACATCTTGAACATAATCACCCATCTCTCGTTTCATAGATAAATAACCTCTGCAAGTATTCTTTTCCTTATTCTTGGCTTCAATGCTGTTTTTTCAACAAGATCTACTTTAATACCTAAGAGTTCACAAAGGAAATCTTCTATTTCAATGAACTTCAATAAACCGATATTTGCATATGCATCTGCATCAAATTCTACAAGCAAATCTATGTCACTTTTTTCACTCTCCTCACCTCGCAAGTATGAACCAAAAATGCCGATATTTTTTATACCATATCTTTCATGAAACTCTCGTTCATGCATCTTAAGAAGAGCAATAATTTCTTGGAGAGTTTTTGTGCGTTTCATTTTTCATCTCTTCATATTTCATTCTCTTCAAAATTAATAAGTTCTTCCTACCAAGAAAATTTACACTACTTACTCAATAAAGCAATAATTATAAATGGAGTGACGAGCACTACTAATTGATGCAAGCTGATATTGAAGAAATTAAAGAAAAAATAGAAAATCTTCCTGTTGACAAACAACTAGAGTTAATTGAAAAAATTATTCAACACATTAGAAAAAAAGAGTTATCTAAAGAAGAACCCTTAGATTGGAAAAACCTTTATGGTCTGGGAAAAGGAGTATGGGTTAACGAAGATGCTCAAGAGTATGTAAACCACATAAGAGAAGAGAGGAAATGACTCTTGCTTCAGAATTAGCTGGTCTAAAAACAATTTTTTTGTTTAGATTTAGCTCATTTTTAATTCTGTTCGAGTATGAATTCTTGAATTCTAACAATAATATTTTTAAGTGTGCTAAATGATAGCTTAATTAGAAATGGTGGAGAATAACAATGAAGAAATTAACTGCAATTATTCATAAAGAAGAAGACATGTATATTGCAGAATGTCCAGAAATTGGAACGGTTAGTCAAGGTTACACAATAGAAGAAGCTTTAGCTAATCTAAAAGAAGCAACAGAACTGTATCTTGAGGAATTTCCAATTCAAAAAGAAACAGCTTATTTTTTTACATCCTTCGAAGTGAAATCTGTTGCCAAAATATAAACCTGTTTCTGGAGATAAAACAATTACAATTCTTTGCAAGGAATTTGGTTTTATTGTGACAGGTCAAACAGGAAGTCATGTAAGATTGTCTAAATTGACGAAAGGAGGGAAAGTAGGTACTGTTATTCCAAGGCACAAGGAGTTAAAAGAAGGAACACTAAAAGGTATATTAAAACTAGCTAAAATAGACTATAACAAGTTTAAAGAACACTATTAACAACACTTTCATCTACTATTTTAGCACTTCTCCCCATAATACAGTTTATTAGACTACTCTACTCTTTCATCAATTGGGGAAAAGACATAGAAATTGAAAAAAAGAAGGAAAACACATTACATTAGACAATAATCCTTTCTTTTTGTGAATATCATAATTAACGGAGTTTTTTAAAATGAAGGATTTGACTTGTCCTTTTTTTTGGATTTAGTCTAAAAATTAACATTATTGCCAAGGAAAAAGTTAGGATTGACAAATTAGCAAACGCATCCCTATGAACTTGTGAAAAGTTGTATTTTCCACAAATCGAACCC
>CAZEQQ010000165.1:0-6140 GCA_964514425.1 uncultured archaeon | reverse complement strand
CCTGCTGCCCATACATCAAGTCCATATTCTTTTTCTTTCATATAAAACTCATTAACAGGATCTAATCCAACTGCTATTAAGATTGTATCAACAGCAAAAGTTTTTTCTGTTCCTTTAATAGGTTTGAAATTTTCATCAATTTGAGCTATTGTAACAGATTCTACTTCGTTATCACCATTAGCAGAGAGAATTGTATGACGAGTGTAAATAGGGACACCTAATCTTCGTAATTTATCTTCATGTACTTTATATCCCCCACATTTCGGTAAAGCTTCAACTAAACCAATTACATCTATTCCAGCTTGTATAGCGTGATATCCTGCTATTAGTCCTACATTTCCTCCACCAATGATGAAAATTCTATCACTTGATTTTATTAAGTCCCTATTAACTAACGTTTGAAAAGCTCCTGCTCCGTATACTCCTGGTAAAGTGTTCCCTGGAAATGCTAACATTTTCTCTCTCGCTCCTGTTGCAACTAAAAGCTTCTTTGGCTTAACAAGAACATAATCGCTTTTTCTTTGTATCCCAACAAGTTTATCACTAAATACTGCTATTGCTGTGCTTTCTAACCATACAGTAATATTCTTGTGAGATTTAACATTTTCTTCTAATATCTCTCCAATTTTTGTTCCTCTTGTTCCAGCATAAGAATCTTCGACAGAACCAAAGAATTTATGTGTTTGAAGGACTAATTTTCCTCCTAGTCGATCTTTATCATCGACTAAGAGAACGTTTGCTCCGTATTCTGCTAACTTTATAGAAGCATTCAATCCCGAAGGGCCTCCTCCTACTATTAAAACATCAGTTTCTAGAGTTTTTACATTTCCTACATTTATTTTTTCATTATCCTCTGGAAGTGCAGGAAAACCTTCAAGGCTTTCTACTTTCATTCCTTCTTCTAAGGGTATCATACACGATTTTAGTGCAACTCCATTGACAATAACTGTACATTGAGCACATTGTCCATTTGCACAAAATATTCCTTGTGGAGCATGGTCTTTATAATGATGACCAAATATTTTTATCCCGTTAGCATAAAGGGCTGAAGATAACATTTCTCCTTCTTTGCCAAAAACCATTTCCCCATTGAAAGTAAAAGGTACCAAATCACTTTCTTCAATAGGGAGGATAGGATGTTCTGTTATTCTTTTTTGTTTATCATTCATTTTAATCTATCCTCAAATTTACTAGTTTCATTAGAGTGAAGAATATCAAATCTATTCTGAAGTAAAAAACATTCTATATTAAAGGTTTCTAAAAGAATATTGGACTTAAAATTACCAAATAGCAGAATTGATAAATAAAACTTTCAAAATGCAAAAGAAAAAGTTCAATGGAATCAAAAAAATGGAAAGAAAAAACATTAGTTTCTTCTTCTATTACTAAGGATAAATATAGCTGCTAACATACCCAAAAAACCATATGGTATAGGTAGAGTCAGTGAATCGTCGGCATCGTCATCATCATCGTCATCATCATCGTCATCATCAGGCACAGCTTGTATGGTAACACTTTCTATATTAGTACGAGCTTCATTTCCAGAACTATCAAATGTAGCAATGTAAAACTCTAAGAAATCACCTGTTGCAAAAGGCCCTATTGTTGTAGAGAAACTATTATCATCATCTTGATCAGACACCATGTTAACAGTTTGCCAATTATCGCCATTTATTCTGTAATGTAAGGTAACATTCCAAACTTCTATATTGTCCTGAACTGTTGCACTAATGGTTATTTGCTCGTCGCTAGTAGGTTGCAATGGAGTTATATTTAAGTTACTTATTGTTGGAGGTTCATTATCAATAGGTACACCATATCCTGCTGCTAACAACCACTCTTTTGCTAGGTCAAGGTTTCTATTGTATTTTACGATATCTTCATAGTACCAGAATTCTTGCATCGGAAAAATAGGACTGTCGAGGATTACCATCTCTCCATCATGTAACTCATTTATCATCTTTGTTCTGTCAATAGCATAACTAATAGCTTTTCTTACAGCACTAGCTTTCGTATATTCTTCTTTGCCTTCAGCTGTTAAAAAGTGATAGTTATCATCTCCTCCAATAATAGGACTACGTAAATTGAAACCCAAGAAATTATATGATGTCAGTGCTTTAGAATAAACAGAATAACTTGAATTAGTTTCCATCATTTTACGTTCATCAAGAAAAGCATTCATAAACATATAATCTATATTTCCTGATTGAAATTCTGCCAAAGCTAGTAGTGGGTTTTCAATATGTTGAATTATGACTTTGTCGATATCAAGTGTTTGAGGTGTACCATCAATTGCGCCATTTCCAATCCAATAAGGAGAAGCTTGTAGTTCAGTTTTTGTTGTAGAATTGCTCCAATCAAGCATATACTTACCACAACCAAAGCCCATAGTATTGAAAAGTATCCATTGTTCTGTGGAAGCAGCATTATTAAGACCAACATATTCTATTCCACTTCTAGTCATTAAAGGTGTTGTACTCGTTGAGTTAAGGAAGAATTCTGGGAGAAGATTCTGACTTAAAGAAGCCCAAAATGGTGCATAAGGTTCAAGTTCAGGAGTGTTATAATCCCCATCGATTGTTATAACAAAATTATAATCATTTTCTGCGTAAATTGATTTCATCCAATCATAGTTCATAGATCGGACACTGAAGTCTGAAGCTAAGGCAAGGTAAGTAAAAATAAAATCTTTTGAAGTAACATGTTGATTCGTGCCATCACTTACTGAATTATCCTTTAATCCCGTTAATAAAGGTGTTGTGCTTGGATGAAGAGGATCACTTTCTGCTGTTCGACCTGTAAGATTGTAAGAAGGGTTCCAATAGATATCATTTCTAATAGTGAATCTGATATTATTTTCATCTATCCATTCCCAATTATTAATTAAACCAGATTTTAAGGGTTCAAAACCTGGACTCATTTGCAGGGTTGGTTCATAGATGTATTTTTGTATATTATTACTAGGCGCATCTACACTGAATACAGGATTAAGTGAAAGCCAAGGTCCATCATAAGTAACAAATTGATCAGTTGATACTTGTCCTTGATGTAATCCGTTCCATGACATATAAGGCAATGAATTAGCTATACCCCAATTTTCATCATAACCTTGTAAATTTGACCATGTTGCTTCAAAACCCATAGGAGAGAATAGTGGTGTCATAGGCAATAATTTATCCATAAGCAATTGTTGCCATTCATAGTAATGTTGTTGTCTATCTTCTAAATTCATGATTCTAAGTCCTTCATCTATCATATCATCATTTAATTGTCCGTATGGCATCGAAGTATTTAAACCAAACATGTTTAAGGAAGCAGTTGACCTAAAAAGTCCAGAACGGTCAGGATCAGTTGCTCCACCGGATAAACCGAGTACGACTAAATCATAATTGTAGGTTGTCGTTATATCATTAACTAAAGTTGGAAAGTCTGAAAGGACTATTTCAATTTCAATTCCAATTTCTGCACAAAAATCTCTAATATATTCTGCATATGCTATTCGATTAGGAGTATCATTCGTTCTTAATATCAATTTTATTTCTGGTGGATCTTCTGCTTTAACATTTGTTATTAAGAATGAACTGCATAAAAATATAGATATCAGAAATATTGTTATGTATGTTTTTTTCTGTCTTGTCATATTTTATCACTATTTTAGTTTTGGTAAAAAAAAGATTGTAGTAGATTACTGCCTTGATTTTTTTAGTGATGCCCCTTAATTTTTACCAATTCAAAATATACAATAGAAATAATATCTTAAAGATTTCTGTGAATATATCTCGTATACTTCTAATCCTTATATATTTTACTTTTGCATTTTTTAAGTATTTTTTTCAAACTATTAAGAAGTTTGAAATGTTATTTGAACCGTTTTATTTAGAATCTCTGTCATTTTTATTTCCATATCCGTTTCTTCTTCACCAAATAATACATTGAGATTTTCTTCCAACATATCAGCAAAATTATGCATCTGTGCTTTTATTTCATAGGAAAAACTGTCAGTGAATACAATGCAAGTAAAAGATTCCCTTGGTTCTAAAAGTACAATGTAATCTGAATGTTCAAGCATTCTAAAAGCACTTTTTTTTGCATATATTTCTGAAATAAATAGTTGTATTGCTTGTATAAAACCTGCAATAAAGAAATCATCAACTTTTATTATTGATTCTTGAAAGTTGTAAGAGTAGATTGGTATTCCTGAGGGAAGTAAAACTGCCAAATAAAGTAATGTCGGTTTTTCTCCAGATTCTATAACATATGTTATCTCCTTGATTCCCTTTTGAGAATATGAAAACAATTTCTGTTCTGTTTCTTTTATCTGTTGCTTTATATCCTTCTGAAGGTTTTGTGATTCGATTATTTGTTTGATTATTTCCCTATTTTTATTAATTGAGTTTATCTGATCTTGTAAGTTGTAATCTTCACTAATTTTTTGAGCTCGATCTAATATGTCTGTTGCTAATTCTATATGATTTGTTAAGATATAAACAGTAGAGAGTAACAGATAGTAATTAACCTGCTGAAAAATAGATTTATACTCCCTTAGTAAAATAATCGCTTCTTGGCTAAATAATTCTATATCCGAGATATATTCATTTTTCAAATGTATGTTTTCTTCAATATGATACTTAAACACTGACAATTCTATATAATACATTAACGCTTGTAAAATTAAAAATCCATTGCTATTCTTCCTTGCAATTGCTAATCCTTCTTTTATATCATTCTCAGCATGGTAAATATTCCTTTTTGATAACTCAATGAAAGCTTTATAAATCAGATATGTTGCACGATTTGTAGAATAGGCATCTTCTTGATCTATCTTCAATAAGGTATAATACTTTTTGAGATTTTCCTCTGCCATTCTAAAATCCTTTTTTAAAGCATAAAATTCTGCTACATCAAGATAAAGATCATCATTTTCTACATTTAGTTCTTTCATTAGATTAATAGCCATGTTTAGATATTCCTCTGCTTCTTCCCATTTACCTATTGATTTTAAGCAAAAGTAGATTTGATTATAGGTGATGAGAATATTTCTATATTCATTTTGACTTTCCATTATTTTTATTATTTCAAACAAATTCTCTAATGCTTCCTCAAATTTTCCTTCTCTTATCATTACTGAACTTAAATTTGCATTTGTTATTGCTATACCTCTTTTCAATGATAAATAGTTATAATATTTCAGTGATAAATCTAAAGGTTCTTTTGCATTGGATGAACCTAAATTCATCAGCGCAATCCCTATTTGAGTATAAATTAAAGCATACATGTAATAATCGTTTATTTGGTTATTTTTTAATATGGAAATAGCTTTATTATATTCAACTATTGCTTCTTGGTGTTTTCTAATGTCAGAATAGTATAAACCTCTGTGATAGGCTAAGTTTGCTTTAGAGTAATTGATTAGATATTCATCAAAGAGAACATAGTTAAAAGTGTTATACACATCTTCAGCTTTTTCCAGATATTTTTGAGCTGTGTCGAATCTCTTTGTCATACTATAATAACTGGCTACAATTAAGTTATAGTCAAAAGCAATGAAAGGGTGAGATTTATTTGATAATGTTCCATTTTCCTTAATTAAGGACTCCATTTGTTCAAATTTGTTTTGTCTGATAAGGATAATCATATATTGGTTTAATACCTCTAAACTATCATATCTTTGTTTTAACTCTTCTAATTTTTTATAGTCATGGTAGATATTAAACAAGTATGCTAAAATCGCCCTGTTATATTCATCTAAAGGTAATAGTTTTATTTCTTCCCAATTATCTTTTATTGAGTAATAAAAATCTACTAAGTTCGTGAACTTATTGAAATCTAAAAAATCAGAAGGATGATACTCTGATGTTTTTAAGTTTTCAAACTTTTTAAGGTCATTCAATCTGTTATCTCCATGATGACTTTCTTCAAAACTATATAAGTTATTTCTAAAAGGAATGACTCATTTCATTATGTTGTTTCAAAGTAAGTCTCTAAATATTTGGTGAAATCGTTGGAAACAGTTTCAAGAGTGTCTGATCTGTTAAGATGATGAGGAGGTATCGGCTTCAAAACTGTTTCAACATAATTAGCAAATTTAATTGTGTTATCTTTAAGAAAGTAAGTGAATTTATCAGAAAATAAGGCAATTG
>CAZEQQ010000164.1:0-6165 GCA_964514425.1 uncultured archaeon | reverse complement strand
CTTTGCAACTTTTTCCTCTAACTCTTCTACTTTAGTAACTACTTTTCCTAAGTCTTCTAATTTCTTTATTCTTTCTTCTAAAGCGCTATTAGTTTCGGGGACAATAGTTGGTTTTCCTGAAGAAAATGAGCTAGATTCACTTATTAGAATCTTTGCTTGTGTTGTTATATCTTTAGTCAGCTGTTCCATAAGAATATCCGGAATTTGTAATTCAACATTTCTAACTACAGTCTTGATATTGTCTCTTATTCCTCTGTCACTCAAATCTTTTACAACAGTCTCAGATTCTACAACTCCTCCGAGTTTTATTCTTACCATCCATTGGCCTTTTACATTTTCTAATGTACAAACATAACGGTGTCCTGGAATTTTTGCTTCATACATTTTATTTCCTCTTGTTTAATTTTTTTATCAATTTAAAAATTATCTGTACAATCTTATCATATATGTTTAAAACATTAACGATGGTAAAAAAATTTTACAATATTTTAAAAAAGTACGGCAAGCATTTAGTTTATAATGTCTCTGTCTGGAATTATTATAATAATGTTAATTTGATGTGAATCAATTATGAGTTCATATAAAGATAAAATTCTGCTGGCTATGAATAACAAGCATTTAATAAGAAATATATGCATTGTATCACATGTAGACCACGGAAAAACTACCTTATCTGATCATCTTCTGCAAGCGGGAGGTTTACTCTCTCGTACTATGGCAGGAACAGCTAGAGCTTTAGATTATTTAGATGAAGAGCAAAAAAGAGGTATTACAATAAAAACTGCAAATATATCATTCTGTTACTATTATAATTCTTCAGATTACTTAATTAATTTAGTAGACTCACCTGGACATGTAGATTTTTCAGGCATGGTTTCACAAGCTTTACGCTTGGTTGATGGTGTAATTATAGTTATTGATGCTGTTGAAGGAGTAATGGCGCAAACTGAGTCTGTGATTAAACAAGCAATGAATGAAGGATTAAAACCTATATTATTTATCAATAAGATTGATCGTTTAATAACAGAACTTAGATTAAAAAAAGCAGAAATAGAGAAAAAAATTAACACGTTAGTACAACTTGTTAATGATTTAATAACACAATACTCATATGAAGAATGGAAAAATGACTGGAAAGTTTCTTTTGATAAAGGAACTTTAATATTGGGCTCAGCGCTCTATGGTTGGGCAATATCAAAATACTCACAACTTCCTCTAAAGTTTGATGACATCTTTGAATATCATTACAATGATAGAATTAGTGAGTTAAAAGAAAAATGTCCAATCATTCACTCAATTTTAATAGCTATAATACAAAACCACCCTCATCCTCACGAATCACAGAAGGCACGAATTGGGCATATTGTAGACATAATAGATGAAAATAGTACAAAAGACATTAGTGATTGTAATGATAATAAAGAGGTTATAGCTACAGTTGGGAAATTACTTTTTGAGAATAATAAAGGCGTTATAGCCGTTGTAAGAGTTTTTTCTGGAACACTAAAACAAGGTCAAATGATCCTAAACTGTCGTACAGAAAACAAAATTAGAATTCACCAATTAGCTGTGTACAGGGGTCCTTCCCTAATTCAAGTAGATTCTGTTAAAGCGGGAAATATTGCTGCAATTATAGGTTTTAAGGATATTCGGATTGGAGACACTTTAACAGAAAATAAAACTAAACAGCAAATAACATTCAAACAGATACACTATCTGCAGGAACCCGTGTTATCTCGAAGGGTTGAACCTGTTAAAATAGCGGATATTCCTAAATTAGAAAAGATTTTGGAAATATATAGCCTTGTAAAACCAAACTTTTCCTATATTATGGATGAAAATACAGGAGAAATCAAAATTTATGGAATAGGACAATTACAACTAGACATAATAATAAATGAACTGAAAAGCGAGGATATACAACTCTATGTCTCAGAGCCTGAAGTAGCATTAACTGAACAAATTGAACTTCCCGTAGTAAATATTTACCGTGATAAATTTAATTTTATTGAAATAAATTTAAGATGTGAAAAAATATCAAATGAAAAAACTACTAACTATTTCTATAAAGATAGTAGAAATAATATTTTCGTTATTGAAGACAGTGAAAGTAAACAAAAAATAAGTGAAATGTTGTTAGTAGGTTTTAAAAATGCTATGCTTAAGGGACCGGTAGTTGGCTATCCAATAAGAAATGTAAAAATAATAATTAAAACAATAAAGGAAATTGAACCTCAATCCTTACGTTACGAAATTGTTGTTCCTGCTGTAAAACAAGCTATACATCATGCTTTATTCGATGCAAAAATTGCTGTAAGTGAACCATTTTATATTTTTGAGATTACAACTCCTCTTACTTACCTTGGTCAAATATTAAACTTAGCAGAAAAATATAATTGTGATATAGAAAATATTGAGCATTTAAGTTCAAGATCTATAGTTAAAGGTGAAATATCTGTAGAATCTTCATTAAAAATAGCTAATGAGTTAAGAAGTGCATCAGAAGGGTATGCTTTCTGGCAGTTTCAATTTCAAGGATATAGAAAAAGAAAACAGAAAAATAACGAAAACACCTCATAAACCCCACTTATCTAAAGCTTTTCTTAGTTCTTCATGCTCTTGTGCATAATCGGCTAAGGAAACACCTAGTAATGTAGCGTCCAAAGCTTGTTTCAGTGCCATAGCTCCTTTTTTAGTTCCATCGGGGTGGCCATGAATGCCTCCTCCTGCTTGAATAATTACGTCCTTTCCTCCATATTTCACTAAATCTGGAACTTTAGCTGGTTGTAAACCACCTGAAGCCACAGGAAAAACCGTTTTAAAATGATGATTTTGCACTAAAAGAGTTTCTTTAATTGTTATCTCTTCTTCAGTGTTTGAATCCATTTTTCCTTGACCATAAGAACCAATGTGCAATTGATCTCCTCCTGCCATCCGCATGAATTTTGCTAGAACTAACATCGAAATGCCATGATAAGGATTACGTGTCATAGCTGCGTGCATAGTTCGGTGAACATGAATAGGGACCTTTATTCCTTGATCTGAAGCCATATCCGCTAACTCATGAATACCTGTAAGTAAAACATCAATCATTAAACATTTAGCACCATTATCCAAAGCTGTGTCAATATGTCTCCACATGACGTTGTGTTTAGCAGAAACGTTGACCGCATGAATAACCGTGCGCCCTGTTTCTTCTTTGACCTGATCTAATTTAGACAAAACATTTATTGTGCGTTCTTCAATAGGACAAAAAGATTGGTTTACAAGATTCTCATCATCTTTGATGAAGTCTACACCGCCTGTTGCAGCTTCATACGCTACATCTGCCCATTCTGAAGCAGTGAGCCCCATTTTAGGTTTTACAATAGTACCGATGTGAGGTCGCCCAGCAAAAGAACCTGTGTTAGTACCAATAATCTTTCTCACTCCTTCTATTCCAAATTTTGGTCCAGAAAAATAATTAGCTATGTCTTTGGGAAATTCAACATCAATAAAGCGAATATTGCGAAGAGCGCTTAAACCGAAAAGATTTCCTGCAACCATAGAAAGAATATTAGGAATCCCTGACTCCATATCAAATGTTTCCTGACGAAAACCGATTGTAACAATTCCTACTTCATAATCTTCATATTGCGCTGTAACAGTAGCCTCCAAAACATCCGCTCTAAGACGCGCAACATGGGGCTTCATTGTTGTAAGGTCTGTCCATGTACCGACACTTTCTTCATCACAGATTTCTTCTGCAGCACGGAGAACACTTTTGTGCTCAACATAATACTTAGCAGTTAAATATTCCTTGTTATAAGACACTCAAATCACCTAATTTTTTCATAGTCTTTATCTATTAAATCTTTATGAATGGCATGCATAAAAGGATACTTTTCCTTGACAATGGAAAAAATCAAAGGAGAACTAAAAACTCCTTCTTCTGTAATAAGACCATCAATTAAATCGTGGGAAATAGTTTCAAAGGCAGGATTTAAAAATTTTAAACCAGAGGGCGGATCGGCCCAAATTTCAGAGGGTGAACGCATCTCAATCTCAGAAAGCTTACCAATACTAGTTTCAGGGTCGTACTTAAGAATATTAACCGCAGTATAGAAGGGAATATCCATCTCTTTTGCAGCTAATGCAAGAAGACGAGTACCAATTTTATTAATAATTGTGCCTTGACTCGTTATAGCATCGGCACCAGTAAGAATCATATCAATATTATTGGTATTAATAACCCAACGCATTGCACTATCTACAACCATTGTAGTATCTATACCTGCTTCAACAAGCTCTTTTGCAGTTGTTCTGCCTTGATATAAAGGTCTAGTTTCAGTACAAAAAACACAGATATTCTTGCCTTGACGATGTGCTTCAAGTAAAATCCCAACAGAAAGAGACGAATGACAGTGTGTCATAATAACAGAGTGAGGCTCAATACGTTCAGCTCCATAAGCAATAACTTTCTTTTTAGAGGATTTAAGAAGTTTAATATATTCATTAGATAAGTCTGATAACAAAAGTTTAGTATCATCAATTGGCAAGGAGTGCTCTCGCAATTTGAAAAGAATATAACGAAGACCATTGATCAAAGCAGGTTCAGTAGGACGGACTTTAGAAAGAGAATATTTAGCTTTTTCCATTTTATTATAAAAAATCTCCAAAGAAGAGGCTTCCAAACGTAAACCATAAGAAGAAAAAGCCTTAACACCTTCAATAGCTATATTTGTAGCTCCTTGAATTTTAAGTGTTTTAATATCGTCAAGAATACGAAGAAAAATTTGATCCAATAATAACACCACTAAGAAACAATAAAGAAAGTAATCATAATAAAAAATTTTGGTAGATTAAGAAATAAAAGAAATAGAAAAATTTAAGAAAATAGGAAAAACAAAAAGAAATGTCAAGTGAAAGAGTAATATCTAAAAAAGACAAGGGGTATTAGCTCAGCTCGGTTAGAGCGTCCGGCTCATAGAGAGTAGCTGGATGCAATTCTGGCTTTAGAGAAACCGGATGGTCGGCAGTTCAAGTCTGCCATACCCCACCATACCTTAATCCTTTATTTTTATTATGTTTCGATGCTTTGTGAAAACTTTTAAACATCATACGAAAAAATGGTTAGTATTGATAGGTTCTAGAGTTGAACATTTATGGATATTAAAAAAAGAATAGCTCTCATATCGCGAAATTGTGAAGAAGTAATAACGATAGATGAATTAAAAACAATATTAGAGACAATAACTGCGCCTTCAGTTTATACAGGATATGAACCAAGTGGTCCCGTTCATCTTGGACATGCTGTAACAGTAATGAAATTAAAAGATCTTGAACAAGCAGGCTTTAAAGTTAAAATATTATTAGCTGACGTTCATGCTTTATTAAATAAAAAAGGTACAGAAGAAGAAATAGCAGAACAATGCATATTATGGGAGAAAGCTATGAAAGCATTGGGATTGAAAAATCCCGAAATAGTAAAAGGAAGTGCGTTTCAATATGAAAAAGAGTACATTCAAGAGGTACATAAACTCGCTCTAAGAACAACAATCAATAGAGGATTAAGGTCTATGCAAGAAGTTGCCCGGGATATTGAAAATGCAACCGTATCACAAATGCTTTACCCAATTATGCAAATATTAGACATAAAATTTCTAGAACTAGATGCAGCTCAAGGAGGAATGGAACAGAGAAAAATACATATGTTAGCAAGAGAGTTATTTCCAACTGAACTGAACAAAAAAGCGCCAATATGTATACATACACCCCTAATAACTGCCTTGACCGGACCCGAAACGAAAATGTCCTCATCTATACCTGAATCGATGATAGCTGTAACCGATAGTGAAGAAACAATAAAAAGAAGAATAAAAAAAGCATACTGTCCAGCCTCAGAGGCAAAAAACAACCCCATATTACAAATAGCAAAATTAATAATTTTCCCGAATAAAGGATCAATAAAAATAGAAAGAGCAGAAAAATATGGGGGAGACATTAGTTTTGAAACCTATGAGGCGTTAGAAAAAACATTTCTAGATGGGGGAATACACCCTTTAGATTTAAAGAAAATAGTCGGTAGTAATATAGCAGAAATATTTAAACAAGTGAAAGAAATATTCGAGTAAACACATCTCTATAATTCTTTCCAATCTTGCCACAAAGGCGGAAAGAATACTG
>CAZEQQ010000163.1:0-6177 GCA_964514425.1 uncultured archaeon | reverse complement strand
CTCAGAATTAACTTTACTAGCAATTCCTGCAAAAAAAGGATTGTTAAGTGAAGGTATAATTAAAGCTACAGTATGGCTTCTTCCTGATTTAAGATTAGCAGCAAAAAGATTTGGAACATAATTCAAATCTGTTGCAATTGTTTTAATCTTTTCCTGGGTTTTTTTGCTTATACGATATTTGTCACCTTTTTCATTCATAACCCTTGATACTGTGGTTACTGAAAACCCTACAAGTTTAGCAATATCATTTATTGTAGTTTTATAATCCATCTTAGTCATTTTTTGAACAAACCTTTGTGCAAAGATAGCAAAAAATGGTTTATACGCAAAATGGCATATTGTTTTAATATTGTCTTGTATTATTAAAATGCATTTTATGAGGCTGCTAGCTTCTTTTGAAACAGTTGTAGGATGTGATGCAGTAAAATATTTAAAATAAATAGAACAAACGTTTGTTCATGTTGTTTTAATTTCATATGTTTGTACAATAATTATTAATAGTCTGTCACCTTAGAGGGTTATAGCTGAAAAAAAATGATTATATCCATGAAATATGATTCTAATGTTAATGTGTTTAAATTATTAATCTATCTTTTATGAGTAAAAAAATAGTTGTAATAGGCAGTAGTAATACTGACATGGTTATTAAAACGAACGTGTTCCCATTACCTGGTGAAACTGTTATAGGAGAATCTTTTATGATAAATCAGGGTGGAAAAGGTGCAAATCAAGCTGTTGCAGCAGCAAGGATGGGTGGGGATGTTACCTTTATCTCTAAGATTGGTTCTGATTTTTTAGGAGCTAAATCGATTGAGCTTTATAGAAAAGAAAATATCAACACTGATTATATATCTGTTGATAAGCAACTTTTGTCAGGAGTTGCTTTTATTACTATTGATGGAAAAGGAGAAAACTCCATTATTGTAGATCCAGGTGCAAATGCTTCTTTGGTGTATCAGGATATTGATAAAGCATTAGATGCAATTGTAAACGCTGATCTAATTTTGATGCAATGTGAAATCCCTTTTGAGACAGTTGAATATGTTGTTGACATTGCTTATAAGAAGAATATTAAAGTAATTTTGAATCCTGCACCAGTTCAAATCATACCTGATGAATTGTTGAGGAAAATATATTTAATTGTTCCTAATGAGATTGAGGCAGAGGTTCTCTCAGGTGTGAAAATATTTGATTGGGATACGGCTAAGGTGGCTGCAGCGGCTTTGGGCTTGCGAGGAGCAAATAATGTTATTATTACGCTTGGTTCGATGGGGGCATTAGTTAAACAAGCAGATAGTTATATAGAAATACCTGCAATCAAAGTTAAAGCAGTTGATACAACTGCTGCAGGTGACACATTTTGCGGATCTTTGACTTTTGCTCTATCTAATGGTTTAACTATGGCTGAAGCGGTAAAATTTGCAAATAAATGCTCCTCCATTTCAGTAACGCGAATGGGAGCACAAGACTCTATTCCTTATAAAACAGAAATATCATAGAGAATTAACAATTTATTAAATCAATTAAATCTAAAAAAAATGAACAGATTATTTACTCAAAAAAAATCATCATTAATATTAAAAAGATTATTAATGTTGATTATTTGCGCAAGCGCATTAAATGTGAATGCGCAAAAAGCACAAATAAGTGGTTATGTCATTGATAAAAGGACAAATGAACCACTTGTAGGGGCTACAGTAATAGTTAAAGGCACAGCTATCGGTTCTATAGCTGATGTAGATGGACACTATGTTGTACCTGTTTCTTCTACCAATGATATTTTAGTGTTTTCTTACATCGGATACTCAACAAAAGAGATTCAAGTTGGAAATAGAAGCACTGTAAATGTTGAGCTAGAAGAAGATATTTCGATGTTAAGTGATGTTGTTGTAATTGGATACGGTAAAACAACAAAAAAAGATTTGACTGGTTCTGTAACAAGTGTGGGTACTGAAGATTTAAATAAGGGTGTATTTAATGATGCAATGGGACTTTTACAAGGAAAAGTAGCTGGTCTTTCTATCGTAAAGCCAGGCGGAGCCGATCCTACTGCTTCTTATGAGATTTTGCTTCGCGGAACTAACACTTTAGTTGCTGGACAAGGACCTCTTGTTGTAATAGACGGAGTAGCTGGTGCAGACATTCGTGATATAAATTTTCAAGAGGTAGAGAGCGTTGATGTTCTTAAAGATGGTTCAGCCGCAGCAATATATGGGACACGAGGATCAAATGGGGTTATTATTATAAGCACAAAGAGAGCTCAGTCAGGTTCTACACAAGTTGAGTATGATGGACAAGTAACTTTAGAAACAGTTACACGAAGGGCCAAACCTTTGTCGGCAAATGAGTTTAAAGAGGTAATTAATACTTATCGCCCCTCCATGAAAAATCATATTTATGATTATGATACTGATTGGTTTAAGGAAATTACAAGAACTCCAATAAGTCATAAGCACAACCTTTCTATTTCAGGTGGTAGTAATAAGTTCTCGCATAGAACTGTTTTAAATATTGAGCAAAATCAAGGGCTCCAAATTTTCAATGATGCGTCAAAGTTCCTTCTTATGTCTAATGTTAAGCAGGAGGCTTTAGATGGTTGGTTGAACCTTGATTATAATGTTAAAATTTCCAACAGGTCCTACAAACCATCATCTACTGATGCTTTTTATCAAGCTTTTGTTCGCAACCCTACAGAGTCTGTGTATGACGAATCGAATCTAGAATCAGGGGGATGGGGAAGAATACCAGCGATGTCATATTACAACCCTGTAGCAATGTTGCATGAGCGAGAAGTGAAAAATCATAATGATAGCTATGGTGGGAATATTCGAGCTACTTTAAATATTTTACCTGTCGAAGGTCTTAGATGGGACAATTTTCTTTCAATTAATAGAGAGAATTATGAGTCACGTACGTATTATACAAGCTATTATCCAGACTTGATAGGAACAGACGGAGAGGCAAGTATTTCAAATTATCTTGAAACTGATAGCCAATACGAGTCAACACTAAATTATAGCAATCAGTTTGGCAATCATTCTGTACAAGCGCTTGCTGGTTATACATATCAATATACGTATGGTACATCTTCATCAATGGGTAACTCTAAATTTGATTTAGATGATAGTGGTGTGCATAACATTGGTGCTGGAGAATATCTAACTAGTGGTTTAGCGTCTATGGACTCATACAAAGAAGACAATACTTATATTGCATTTTTTGGCCGATTGATGTATAATTATAAAGAAAAGTATTTATTATCAGGTTCACTTCGCAGAGATGGTTCAAGTAGATTTGGAGCTAATAATAAGTGGGGTTGGTTTCCAGCAGTAAGTGCAGGATGGAGAATATCAGAAGAGAACTTTATGGATGATATTTTATGGGTGGATGAATTAAAACTTCGTGCAGGATTTGGAGTAACAGGAAATCAAGATTTCTCAAACTATAAATCTCTTTTAATGATGAAAACAGCAGGCAAATTCTTTTATAATGGCAAATGGATTAATACTTATCAACCTGCCAGTAATGCAAATCCTGATTTAACATGGGAAAAAAAGGCAGAGTTTAATATTGGTCTTGATTTCTCATTTTATAAAGGACGTTTGTCAGGATCAGTTGATTATTATAATAGAGAAACATCAGATCTTTTGTATGAATACTCAGTGCCTACTCCTCCGTATATTTTTAACACTATGTTTACTAATGTTGGTCAGATTACAAATAAGGGTATTGAACTCACTGTTAATGCTATTCCAATAAAGACTAATAATTTTCAGTGGAGTACAGGTATTACTGCTTCAAAGAATAAAAACATTCTTGACTCTTTCACTAATGAGGAGTTTAAAGATGGGACTTATAAAGTTGCGTGGGCTGATGGCTCTGGAGCATTTACACAGCGTTTAATTGAAGGTCAGTCGTTAGGTACATTTTATGGACCTGTTTGGGAAGGAATTGATGCAAATGGTGCCGATATATTGCGCAATCAAGATGCTGATGGTAGAGTTGATGAAGACGATTGGGAGAAAATAGGAAATGCTTATCCAGATGTTGTTATTGGATGGAATAATAATTTTTCTTATAAATCTTGTGATTTAGGTTTTTCTCTTCGTAGCTCTATAGGAGGAGATGTGTTGAATCAATATGCATTGTTGTATGAAAATATTGGTAAAATAGGATTAACTAATATATCGTCAAAATGGTTAGATAATACAGAGTTTACAAGCACTAATTTCAAATATTCATCAAAGTATATTGAGGATGGCTCATTCTTAAAACTTGATTATATAACATTGGGTTATACAATAAGTGAAAATTTAGGGCTAATACAAAAAATAAGACTGTCTTTAACAGGACAAGATTTGTTCTGTATAAGTAGCTACTCAGGTGTGGATCCTGAGGTTACGCTTTCAGGTATTGAGCCAGGAAAAGAACGGACAAGTTATTATCCACGGACAACTGCATTTACATTTGGTGCAAAAATAACATTTTAAAAAAATATATAACATGAAAACAAGTAATATTATTTTAATAATTGTAGGGCTACTTACTTTTGGTAGCTGTACTGATTTAGACGAAAATGTTTATTCTGAAATTCCAATTGAAAACTTTTTTAAGAATGAAAAAGAGTTAGTTGCAAATGCTGGAAGAGCTTATACTAAATTACAAGGTTATTGTGGTGAGCAGAGTTTATGGACGTTGTTGCTTTTAGCATCTGATGAAGCTAGTGTTCCAGTGCATGGAGGTCATAACTATGATAATGGAAGATATGAAGACCTACAAATAAATGTAATTAGACCATCTAATAAATTGATTCTTAAAGGTTGGCAATGGATATTTAATGGAATTGCTTCATGTAATGAGGTTATTTATGAAACTGAGCTCTCCACAATTGAATTTGATGGAAAGGATAAAATATTAGCAGAGCTAAAAATACTTCGTGCTTATTTATATTATTGCGCAATAGATTCATGGGCAAATGTTCCTTTTTCTATTGATTACACAGATGTTGACTATCCAGAACAAAAAGACCGTGCTTTTATTTTTGATTTTATAGTTAAGGAGATTAATGATAATATTAACTTTCTAGACAAAACTCCTTCAGAAAAAAATTATGGACGTATAACTAAGGACGCTGCTAGAACCATATTGGCGAAATTATATTTAAATTCAGATGTTTGGTTTAATAAACCCATGTGGAAAGAGGCAGAAAACGTATGTAAAGAGATTATTAATGACGGTAATTTTATTATTGAAGATGTTTATGACACGAACTTTGATATTGACAATGATAAATCGAAGGAGAATATCTTTGTAATACTTTATGATAATATTTACACAAGTACGGGTTCTTCAAGCACTTCTTTTTATCTCCATACTTTAACTCTTGAGCCTGCTTCAATGGCTACATTTAATATATCATATAATCCCTGGGCTATTATTTTATGTCAACCTGATTTCTTTCAACTATATGAAGAGAATGATTTACGTCGTTCGGCTACTTGGCTTTATGGACAACAATATGATATAAATGGAAAAATATTGGAAGGTGTTGTTTACAATCCTATTTTTGATGAAGAGTATTTCTTTATAGATAGTGGTGGACGTCAAAAATATGACGGTGCACGTTGCTGGAAATGGCATTATCAAACTGATGGTAGTTTAACGAGCTATAAAACTAGTATGGACAATGATTTTGCTCTATTTAGATATGCAGATGTTGTATTAATGTATGTTGAGACTTTGATTCGTCAAGGAAGAGCTGCCGAAGCAGTTAACTTGAGTGATTTTCAGAAAATAAGAACACGTGCAGGATTAAATCCTTATACAGTTGAGGAGTTAACATTAGAGGAGATTTACCAAGAACGTGGTCGTGAACTTGCATGGGAGGGAACTCGTCATCAAGATATGATTAGATTTGATAAGTACTTAGATAAATCATGGGCTCATCCAAAACAAACTGAAAAATTCAGGTTGCTTTTTCCTATTCCTACAGATGTTTTAAACTCTAATCCTAAATTAGTTCAGAATACGGGTTATTAATTTAATTGTAGAAGGTTGAAATTAGTGTTTCAGCCTTCTACTTATTTATAAAATTGCAAAATTGCTTTAAATCGAAAAAAAACTATATTAGCCCTCAAATAAACCGAGCAGTAAAAAATAAAAGTTATTTTTACAACT